>NZ_JASLCN010000068.1 GCF_030151805.1 Fluviicola sp. | reverse complement strand
GTACGGGTACTCCATCAGCAGGAACGGCGTCCGCTTCTACTGCCAATGCATGTTTGAACGTTCCTTTCAACATCTCGCTTACAGGTGCTACAGCAGCATCAGGTATTACTTATCAATGGCAAAGTTCACCGCAAGGAGCAAGTACATTTGCTGATATCATTGGTGCCACGAATATATCTTACGCTATTGCGAACCAAACTGCTGCAACGGATTACCGTTGTATCGTGACTTGTTCAGGTGGAAGCGCCGATACATCAAATGTCATTTCAGTAGGACAAAACACTCCAAGCCAATGTTACTGTACACCTGCAGCAGGTGGAAGCAGCACAACTTACTACATGAACAACATTGCTACTTCCGGAGCTCTTATAAACTTTACATATACCGCATCTTCTTACTCTGCATATGTCAATGCATACAACAGTACTTCAGCAGTACAGCTTCCGGGAACTAACGTGAATGTAACAATCGGTTCTTCTTCTACAGCAAGTAATTATTACTATTGCTGGGTAGACTGGAACAATGACGGTGATTTTGCAGATGCAGGAGAAACTATTTTTGCAACTACAAGCTATGCTGTTGCTCCTTACAACGGTGTAATTCCTATTCCTGCCGGACAGGCGCCAGGTGATTACCGCGTGAGATTTGCTATGAGTGAAGCAGGAGCTATTACTGTCTGCGGACCGGCTCCTTACGGAAACTATGTTGACGTTAAATTGGTAGTTGGTACTCCTTCTCCATGTACAGGTGCTCCGACAGCAGTGAATGTAACACCGGCAGGACCGTTAAATGCTTGTATTGGATCTCTTGTCCAATTATCCTCTTCTTTAACACCGATCCTGACAAACAACTATACGTATCAGTGGTACCTGAATGGAAGTGCGATTGCCGGAGCAACCAATCCAACGTATACTTATTCTGTAGCAGCAAATGCAAACTTATTCCTGGTAGTTAAATGTGCAGGAAGTCCTGCGGATTCAACAATCTCGAATACTGTAGCCGTAACTGCATCAGGTGCATGTGGTTCTCCTTGTACGCCTACAGGAGGCAGTAGCAGTACTTCTTATTACATGAATAAAATTACGACAACCAACGGTGTTTCTAATTTTGTTTACACGGCAGCCTCTTACACTGCATACAATGACATGTACAACACATATTCTTGTACACAGTTCCCTGGATTTAACGTAAACGTGAAAATAGAATCCTCTTCAACAGCTTCTAATTACTATTATTGCTGGGTTGACTGGAATAATGATGGTGATTTTGCAGATGCAGGAGAAACTATTTTTGCAACTACAAGTTATGCAGTTGCTCCTTATAACGGTGTGATCCCTGTTCCGGCAGGACAACTTGCAGGTAGCTACCGCATGAGAATCGCTATGAGTGAAGCAGGAGTTATTACCGCTTGCGGACCGGCTCCTTACGGTAACTATGTTGATTCAAAATTGATTGTAATCAACCAATCTGCTTGTAGTCTTCCAGTTGGAGTTACAGGAACATCTGCTCCTGATTCATTGATGTTAACATGGAGCTGGACACAAAACGTGCATCCTATCCAATCATTCAAAATTCAGTACGGAATGACAGGATTCCCGTTGTATTCCGTTCCTTCTATTACAGCAAACGGAATAAACTTTACAGATACGGTTTCAAATGTGAACTTAATGGGTTCAGGTGTATACGATGTATATGTACAGGCGGTTTGTACTACTGATTCTTCTGCATTCTCAGGTCCTTTCACGATTGTAATGCCAATTACGAATGACCTTGTTTGTGCGAAGGAAGCCCTGCAATTGGGTCAGACATATACATTTAACAATGTAGGCGCAACTGTCTCTCTGAATGAAACAGCCATTGCTCCTCCTGCAACAGGTGCTCAAACAACTACAGGATGGGTAAACTCAACGTTGAACGGTACCTTGTGGTATTCATTCGTTGCTCCGCCATCAGGATCTGTAAGAGTTAACTCTACAGCAATCAATTACAACGGTCAGGCTGCGGTATACACAACGACTAACTGTGCAGACTTCAATACCTTCACATTGAAAGCGGCTAACGACGATGCGATCGGTGGTACAAGTCTTGCTCCGAACTTTACCATTTGTGGATTGACTCCGGGAACAACTTACTACATCATGTATGACAAGTTTGATGCGGCTTCCGGAAACTTCAGTTTGAAAGTATCTGCAATCGTTCTGGAAAGCGGATCTGCAAATTCGGTCACAAATGTGTGTACCGGAAACATTGTTGACCTGTATACGACAATCAATGGGTTTGATTTAAACGGTACATGGTCTTCTTCCATTCCTGCAGTAAACGCAAGTATCATGAATGATTCGTTGTTTAATACAAACGGACTGGCTTACCAAACATTTAACTTCCAATACCGTGTAACGGATGGTTGTGCATATGATTCAATCATTTCCCAGGTGAAAATCTTCCCTCCTTCAAATGCAGGGCAGGACGGAGCAATTCCTGCTTGTAAAAACCAACCGATCGATTTGTTGGCAGGATTGAACGGAAATACTGATTTGAACGGTAGCTGGCGTGATCCATCTGCTGTATTGCTTCCGAATTCGCAAGTTACTACGGCGAACTTCCCTGGCCAGTACAACTACCATTATATCTCAGGAAACGGAGTTTGTCCGAACGATACAGCTTTGGTGGTGGTATCCGTTACAAACTGTAACTGGTTGTCTGTTGATGAAAATGCATTGGAAGCAGTAAACATTTACCCGAACCCTTCAACAGGATTGGTATATGTTGAATCTACGTTCTCTACAGGAAACTTTGATTTGATTGTGATGGATGTAAATGGCCGCACGATTCAAACAAGTACGAACAGCATCGCTTTGGGTACAAACATCATTGACCTGAAAGAAGTTCAAAGAGGTACATACTTCTTCAAATTGTCAAGCAATGATGCTGAAAAAGTATTCAGAGTAGTGATTCAATAAGATCAGTTTTAATCTCATTTAAGAAAGAACCCTGATTCCGTGCAAACGGGATCGGGGTTTTTCTTTTTATGTAACGCTCTTGCAAATAGCTCATTCATTTGGTACTTTTGATAAAAACACAGAATATGTTAATGCCTTTTAATTTACATCAATGGATTGAAGAAAACAGGGAGTTATTGAAACCTCCTGTTGGAAACAAGAACCTATATAAAGAAGCGGGTGATTTCATCGTCATGATCGTTGGTGGTCCGAATGCACGAAAAGATTATCACTACAATGAAAGTGAAGAGCTTTTCTACCAGATTGAAGGAGATATCACCGTCGGAATTCAGCATGAAGGAAAGGCAAAAGACATTGTGATCAAAGAAGGAGAAATGTTCCTGCTTCCTGCCAGAATTCCGCACAATCCACGTCGTGGGGAAAATACCGTTGGATTAGTGATTGAGCGTGTCCGGAAAAATACAGATATGCAGGACGGATTATTCTGGTTCTGCGAAAAATGCAATCATGAATTGAAGCAATACCGATTCAAACTGGATAATATTGAGAAAGATTTTCTCCCGCGTTTCAAAGAGTTCTACACTTCTGAAGAAATGAGAACCTGCACGGCATGCGGTCATAAAATGGAAGCAGATCCGAAGTTTATTTAATTCAGGTCAATTGTTACTTTTACCAAAAAAACGAATTATCCAGAAAAACGAAATCTATGCAACTTTTTATCGGAATTATTTTCCCCATTCTCATTTCCATCATTTCTGCAGGCGGAGTATTGCTTATGGCTTACTTATTCCTGAAAAAAACAGGTGATCGCGAAATCAGAGCCGCTCAAATCGAATTAAAGAAAGAACGTCAGAAACACTTCCTTCCCATGCGTGTAGAAGCTTATCAAAGAGCTGCACTTTTAATGGAACGCATTCATCCGGGAAGTTTGGTGATGCGCCTGCACAATGCAGGACTTCCTGCGCGCAAGCTTCAGACTGAGTTACTTCAGGCAATTCGCGAAGAATATGACCACAACGTTTCTCAACAAATGTTTATCTCCCCTCAGGCGTGGGATATGGTTCGTAATTCCAAAGAAGAAACGATCAAAATCATCAATTTAGCCGGAAATCAAATGGATGCTACGGCACTTTCAACGGATCTGGCAGGTAAGATTTTCGAAATCGTTGCCGAAGTAGGAAAACTTCCCACAGAAATTACGGTTGAATACCTGAGAAAAGAATTACAGGAGTTATTTTGATACTGATATAAAAAATCAAATCCCCGGTCATTGAGCGAAGTCGAAATGCCGGGGATTTTTGTTTTATACAGTGCACGAAAAGATAGGTGATGCTGAATTTTATTCGGCGCAGTAATGAATAACATGAGATCGAAAGAGTTCAAAAGTTCACATTGAACCTTTTAAACTTTTGAACTGATTCAACTTCTTACCAGAAAGAAAAAATCAAATCACCAGAACTTTCGTACAAAACATTATTTTAAAGAAAGTATATTGGAAATCAGCAATTGAGCTGTTCGTAATATTACGTCCGGGTTTTGTGTTTGAATTCAGAATAAAAGACTCTAAACTCAGTAAAAACAAGGGGTTGATTCAATACTTAGTTGGGCGTAATTCCGCAATATTACGTCCATATTTTCGAATCTGAGATGATTATTTCAGAATAATCCGCACTTCCCCGCCGACCTCAATCACATCCCCTGCAATCAACTTAGCACGCTTTCGCGTCTCCAATTCACCATTCCGCATAATTTCCTCATCCTCCACGATCATCTTCGCATGTCCACCGGTTTGAGCAATCCCGACAACCTTCAACAATCCGAGCAATTCGATGTATTCGCCATTGATTGTAAATTCAATTTCTTCCATAGCGCAAAGGTAAGTTTAAAACCGCTTTCAGGGAATCTCTTGTCAACACAATATCCATCACGTCAATGATTTTTGTACCTTGAACGCAAATTTTCGTCCATGAAATTTTCCTGGAAAGTCCTTTTGGTCCACAGCTTACTCATTTTGCTTTTCCTCAGCATTCCGGTCATTTCTTCCCCGGATTTCAATTATACTGCGGATATTTTTCGTGTCCCACCCTTCCTGAAAATCTTTGTGGGCTACCTGCTGGTGATCTGCTTTTTCTACCTGAATTATTACCTCATCCTTCCGAAATACTTCTTCAAAAAAAAGTACGCTTTGTACGTTCTTTGGGTTTGCGGATGCTTTGCAGTCATTATTGCATTCGAACATTTTTTATTTCCGAATCCGCTGCCTCGGCCTTTTGGTTCGGAGAATGTTGCGACAAACCACCAACTTCATCGACCGCCTCCCTTCGACTTCTATCCGTATATCAACCTGATTGTGCCTTTTCTGTTGGTTTTATTGTTTTCCGTTTCCCTGGGTTTCAACAGAAAAACGAAACAAATTGAACTGGACAAATACCAGGCAGAATTACAAAACCTGAAATACCAACTACAACCGCATTTTTTGTTCAACAGTCTGAACAACATCTACTCGATTTCCATTTTAGAACCCCAGAAAACACCCCAATACATTTTGGAACTTTCGGAAATCCTGAGGTATTTATTGAAAACGGATGGTTCTTTAACCGTTCTGTTGAGTGATGATCTGCGTTTTTGCAAACAATACATCGACCTGCAGAATTTGCGTTTTGAGAATGATTCCGATTGGGAAATTGACATCCCGGAAGTGAAATCAAACATCCAGATTTCGCCCTTTTTAATGATGCCAATTATCGAAAACGTGTTCAAATACGGAATCCATCCGGATAAAGCATCTCCGATCAAAATTCAAATCCTGTTGGACAGAAATAAAATAACACTTACAACCTTTAACCGAAAAAATAATCATGCAGGAGAAAACCTGCTTTTAACTCAAAAACTGGGATTGACCAAAACAAAAGAGAGACTGAACCTGCTTTTTCCGGGCAAGCACCGGTTGGAAATTCAGGAAAACACACAGGATTTTCAGGTAACCTTAGAAATCGAACTGAAAAATGACCAGACAGTATAGTTTAATTGCAATTGATGATGAAGCTCCTTCCATCCGCCTGATTGAACGTTTTTGTTCGGGAATTCCTCATCTTCAATTTTTGGAAGGATTCAACAGCCCTCAAAAAGCCCTGGATTTTATTTCCAAAAACCAGGTAGATGTTCTTTTCCTGGATATCGAAATGCCGGGAATGAGCGGTTTGGAATTTGCCAAAAAATGCCCGGATCATTTGAAGATCATTTTTTCAACCGCTTTCGAGCAATTTGCCATCGAAGGATTCAATCTTTCAGCCGTCGACTATATTCTGAAACCCTATTCCGTTGAACGCTTCAACCAGGCAATCGAAAAAGCAATCCGGATCATTGAGCTGGAATCGCTGAAAAAGATCGAAGAAGAAATCGTGGTAAAAGTGAATTACTCCAATCGAAAAATCAAATTGGATTCGATCCTGTACATTGAAAGCCTCGACGACAATATCACCATTAACCTGGTAAATCAGGATTCCATTACCTTCCGGAATACCCTGAAAGCCTTTACGCAGGAATTACCCGAATCCCGGTTTATGCGCATTCATCGTTCCTATGTCATTGCGCTGAACAAGATCAACAGCTATCAAAAGAACAAAGTGGTCATCGGCGAAAAAGAATTTCCGGTAAGTATTCAATACAAAGAAGCCTTTTTGAACGCTCTAAACAACCAGTAAAACATGTCAGAAGAATTCTATCAGCTTTTCAAAAGTGATCTTCGGGGAACGATCAAAGGAAATCAGCAAACCAGTTTTATAACATTCAACGAAGGCGGTTATTTCCACGAATCCCGGCATCCGGTTGGAATTCTGACACAGTTTTCAGAACACTACCTTTCAGGCGAAAAACAGCTGGAATTGTTCAGTCAAAACGACTCGCTGTTTGTTTTACCCATCGAAGGAGAACTTTCCGTCCATGCCCGGCAGCAAACGTTTAAAATTCATCCGCAAGAACTTTTTGTGCTCAGTCCCGATCAACAGGTTCAAATCAGTAATTGCTTTCCGGATGAGCTCTCCCGGTTTTACGTGATTCAATTAAGTTACGACACCGAACACCTTTCTGTTCTTTCCTTCCTTCCCGATCACCGAAACAAGCTGATTCCCTGCTATGAATCTCCGGAAGCAAAACTGTCGATCGGTGTTTTTGATGGCAGAAAAGACAGGGAAATCAATATTGCTTCACACACCAAAACCTTTGTTACCATTATAAACGGCGCATTTGAAGTTCAAAATCGCCTCATGGAAACAAACGACAGCCTTTTAATCCTGAATTGCAGACACCTGGAATTCGAAGCACTTTCGGAAAATGGAGTAATCCTCGTTCTTTCATTTTAAACTCCTCAGAAAACCGGCTCTTTACCGCAGAAATTAGTTTCGCATAAAACACTTCCATATTTTTGATTTGTACCTTAATGAAACAAATCTATGGATCGTAAGAAGTTTTTAATCAGTGGTGTCAGCCTGCTTGGAATGGCTGCTATCGCTCCGGCTACTTTGGGAAGCAAACCCGGAACAGAAGATGACGAAAAGGCAAATTGTATTGTTTCCCCTTCCGAAACTGCGGGCCCCTTCCCAACGATCAATCCGGCTTCTCTGGTACAAACAAGCATTGTCGGAGACAGAACCGGAGTGGCATTTACGATTAACATCAAAATCCGGAACAACAACAACGATTGTAATCCGCTGCAAGGTGCAATTGTAGACATCTGGCATTGCGACAAAGACGGAAACTATTCGGAATACGGCGGAACGGGAATGCAGCCAACGGATTATACCAGCTACCATTTCCTGCGGGGAAGACAAACCACGGATGCGAACGGGGAAGTGAATTTCGTTTCGATTTTTCCGGGATGGTACACCGGCCGGGCAACACACATTCATGTGCACATTTACAACGCAGCGGGAACTTCTCTTTTGGTAACGCAAATATCTTTTCCGGAAGGAAGCGGAAGCGCTGTGGAATTGGTCAATGCTTCAACCGCAAACGGCTACACCAAAGGAATGAACGGATATACCTACAACACAAGCGACAATGTATTCAGTGACGACAGTACCAACTCCGAAATGGGTTCTTTAACGGGTTCGGTTGCAAACGGCTATGCCCTAACACATGAAATCCGCGTAAACGGACCGGTTTTAGGCATTGAAGATTTAACAACACCGGATTTCGATCTCACAACGGTTTATCCGAATCCGGTAGAAGACCGGGGATATTTTGCAATAACGCTTCGTTCAGATTCGAAAGTTTCTCTCCAAATCATGGATTTGAATGGGCGTTTGATTTCAAAACCCGTATCGGAAAACCTGGCAAGTGGAAAACATACCCTTTTCTTTGACCGGGGAACATTGTCTACGGGAATTTATATGTACAAGGTAATCGTGGAGAATCAAAACGGGACTTTTGAGAAGTCCGACAGAATGATTGTTAAGTAAAACAAGTTAGTTCAAAAAAGTTGAAATGGTTCAAAAGGTTTAAAGTCAAATTTGAACATTTGCATCATCTCTTTCTAAAATCACGGTTTAAACAAACCTATCATTATTGATTGATGTTTCTGTAGAGGCGATAAATTTCTTCGGCAGCTTGAAAAGCGGAACTATTTCCATTCTCCACTTCTGCTTCTTTCGCTTCGATGAAGTCTCTCATTTTATCCTGAAACCACAACCCTTGAAGCAATAAATCTTTGAGGGTTTCGTGCATCCAGTTCAAATCCTGGTGTTTGCGCTTCGCATCAAAACTTCCGTTCAGTTTGGTATGCCGCTCAAAGCGTTCGATCATTTCCCAAACCTCATCCACGCCGGTTTCTTGCAGAGAACTGCAGGTTTTTACTTCCGGAATCCATCCGTTTGAAGTTGGAGGAAACAAGTGAATTGCATTTTTCAATTCCCGCGAAGCCAGTTTTGCTTTTTGCACATTATCTCCGTCCGATTTGGTAACAGCCAAACCATCTGCCATTTCCATGATCCCGCGCTTAATTCCTTGTAATTCATCTCCGGCCCCGGCCAAGAGCAACAACAGGAAGAAATCAACCATGGAATGAACCATAATTTCCGACTGCCCCACTCCAACCGTTTCAATCAGGATGACATCAAAGCCGGCAGCTTCACAAAGAATAATGGTTTCCCGTGTTTTGCGGGCAACTCCTCCAAGCGTATTTCCCGCCGCAGAAGGCCGGATAAAAACGCGTTCATTTTGCGACAAGGTTTCCATCCGGGTTTTATCTCCCAAAATACTGCCGCCTGTGCGCTCGCTGCTCGGATCAATCGCCAGAACAGCTACTTTTTTGCGCGATTCCAAAACGGTTTTTCCGAATTTTTCGATAAAAGAGCTCTTCCCCACTCCCGGCACTCCCGTAATTCCAATCCGAATCGCATTTCCTGAAAACGGAAGACATCTTCGAATCAACTCTTTGGCTGTTTCCTGGTCTTTTTCACGCGTGCTTTCCAACAATGTAATCGCTCCGCTCAAAGCAGTCCGATCTCCTTTGCGAATTGCTTCGAACAACAAATCCGGCGTCCGGGTTTCCCGAACTCGCTTTCGCGAGGAAAGCCATTCTTTCAAGCGCTTTTCGTTCATCGTTTATTTTACTCCGAAAGGGAATACTAAAATATCCTTAATGCTGTTAAAAATCCACGTTTTTCCATCCTGTGCGATCAAAATGATGCGGATATCTTCTTCCTGGCGGGATTCCGACTCAGCAATAACCTGTCTGCACGAACCGCAAGGAGAAACGCATTCATCTGAAGCGATCAAATCTCCCTGGGCCAATACCACAATGGTTTTCACAGTCGAATCCGGGTAATTTGCTCCCGCATAAAACAAGGCTACGCGCTCGGCACATAATCCGCTCGGATAAGCAATGTTTTCCTGGTTATTTCCCTTGATGATTGTGCCGTCTTCCAGTAAAACCGCCGCCCCGACTTTGAAATGACTATACGGAGCATACGCGTCTTTCACCGCTTCATAAGCTTTTTCTATCAGAATATAGTCGGATTCAGGAAGTTCCTTCCAGTGATTCAACCACTCGTAATTAATCGTTAATTGCTTTTTCATGCTCTTGTATCGTCTAACAAATATAGTTAATACTTACACCTGTATTTTTGTGAACACTCGAAATTGTCTATCTTTGTGCCCTCAATTCTGCAAAAAAATGCAACAGTTTAAAAAAGTCGCTTTTTACACCCTCGGATGCAAACTGAATTTCTCAGAAACATCCACTATTTCCAGACTTTTTGAAAACGCCGGATTTGCCAAGGTTGATTTCGAGGAAACTCCTGATATTTTGGTAATTAACACCTGCTCCGTAACCGAAAATGCAGACAAAAAATGCAAACAATTGGTTCGCAGAGCAAAAAAAATCAATCCGGAAGTATATGTTGCAATTATCGGGTGTTACGCACAATTGAAACCAACGGAAATTGCCCAAATTCCGGGAGTATCTTTGGTTTTAGGAGCAAATGAGAAGTTCAATATCGTTGAACACCTCGAAGCCCGCGAAAAAGAAGAGCAGGAAAAAGCCGTGGTGAAATTTGAAAACATCAAACAAACAACCAGCTTCATTCCTTCGCATTCCATGGGAGACCGCACACGGTCTTTCCTGAAAGTTCAGGATGGTTGTGATTACTTCTGCACCTTCTGTACAATTCCTTTGGCTCGTGGAAAAAGCAGAAATGCCACTATCAGCGAAACGGTATTGGAAGCTCAGAAAATTGCAGATACGAAAATCAAAGAAGTCGTTTTAACAGGGGTAAACATCGGTGATTTTGGGCAAGGAAATGACGAAAACTTCTTTGAACTGGTAAAAGCCCTGGACGAAGTAGACGGAATTGACCGCTACCGGATTTCTTCCATCGAACCGAATTTATTGAGCAATGAAATCATTCAATTCACATTGGAAGATTCCAAACGCTTTGTTCCCCATTTTCATATTCCGCTGCAATCAGGAAGCGACCGTTTGCTGAAAGCGATGCGCAGAAAATACTTACGCGAACTGTATGTGGAACGCGTGCAGCATATCAAAAGTCTGCGTCCGGATTGTGCCATCGGAGTAGATGTAATTGTTGGTTTTCCGGGTGAAACAGACGAAGAATTCATGGAAACAGTTGATTTCCTGAAAGATTTGGACGTTTCTTATTTACATGTATTCACGTATTCCGAACGGGCAAATACAACGGCTGTGAAGCTCGGAGATCCTGTTCCGAACCAGGTAAGAGCGCAGCGCAGCAAACAACTGCACATTTTATCCGATAAAAAGAAACGCGCATTTTACGAATCACAAGTCGGGTCGAAAAGAACCGTTTTGTTTGAAGCGGAAGAAGATGAAGGAATCATGTACGGATTCACGGAAAACTACGTAAAAGTAAAAACACCGTATAATCTGGAATTGGTAAACCAGATGCAGCAGGTTCAGCTGACGGAAATTGACCGGGACGGTGTTCTAAAATGTGAATTCATTTAGAATGACCAGAAGCGTTCAAATAACCTACTACCTCAGCTTTCTACTCGTTTTCAGTTATGTGATCATCCGTGGGTTTTCGCTTGGAATCACACACGACGAAGCATTGACGTATAAAATCATTCAGGGCGATGAAATTCTCCGGGAAACGGCAAATCACCATTGGCTGAACACCCATTTAAGTGCTTTTTTCGCATCGTTGTTCGGAGCAAAGGAATTTGTTCTCAGACTTCCGAATATCCTTTCATTTGCCATTTTTTGGTTTTATCTCTACCGGATTGCCAAAACGTTTTTGTCATCTTCTTTTACTCAGATTGCTTTGATCTTGCTGCTTTGCGGAAATCCGTTTGTGCTTGATTTCTTTTCACTGTGCAGAGGCTACGGAATGTCTTTGGCATTTATCACTGCTTCACTCTATTATCTTTTCAGGATTTACCAATCCAACGAAAACAAAAGCGGCAACAACCACGCTTTCGCAATGGGTTTTGCCATTTTAGCACTGGCTTCAAATCTGAATACGCTCAACTACTTTTTAATTGCGTTGGCTTTGGTATTGCTGAACCTGGTTCTCACCAAACCGAAACACTGGATCATCTGGCTTTCCGGAATAACACTCGTTTGCGCAATGACCTTGTTTTTCTCCCTCGATCAGTTGTTTTTCCTCAAAAATAAAAATGAATTGTACTACGGCTCGGGGCGCTTAAGCCTGACGATTGATAATCTGTTTTTTTCCGGCCTGTATCTGTTGGAAGGGTTCAAAGAACTGATCGTGTTGCGCTACTTGCTTTACATTTCAATTCTGACCGCTATCGTAGTGGCTTTCAGAAAAAAACAATGGTTCAACCCCGGAATCATTGCTTTAGTCGTTTTAACATCCATCGTTCTTGCACTTTTCCTGGAGCACTTGTTGTTTGATGCGCTTTACCCGATCGGTCGTTCGACGCTTTATTTGTATCCGGTTATTCTTCTTGCCTTACTGCTCAATTTTGACGGAATCCGCTTTAAATTATTCCGGGTTGTGATTCTAACCCTTTCATGGGGATTTGCTTCTTTGAATCTCTTCACGATCAATCTCAGTCAAACCATTACCTGGCCGGAAGACCGGCATGTAAAAGAAGGAATGTTGCTTGTCAAAAACGATATTCGCGACAAGACAACCCACACAATCAGTTGCACGTGGATCTACGAGCCGATGATCAATTATTACAGGTCGGAATACCAGGTTCCGGTCCATGCAGTATTCAGAGACGGAATCAACGATTCAACGGAGTACAATTTTATCCAATTTTCAGATCCGGCCGTTTGGAAAAACATCAAAGGAAAAAAACACTTACTGTCCCACATAAGAGAATGCGGATTGGTGGTTTACAAGAATCCGGTTATCTCAGCAAATTAACATGCCCTACGATTTGATGCCGTTCAGCTGAAACGATTTCACCGTATTCGATTTTCCAGGTATAAACACCATCAGGAGAAGGCAAACCGGCATAATTTCCGTCCCACATCTGAGACAAGGCATCGCCGCTGTAAATCAGTTCTCCCCAGCGATTGAAGATCTCCAGTTTGAAATCTTTGATGTTGACACCTAATGCGAAGAACATCTCGTTTGTACCATTTTGGTTCGGAGTAAAGGTATTCGGCACATAAATGATCGCATCGTAATAAATATGCACCGGATCAGAAGCCGAACAACCATTGGCATCAAACACCGTAACGATGAAAGTCATCGGTTTATCCGGCTGTGTTACCGGGTTCTGACACACATTACAGGACAAATATTCCGCCGGACTCCATACATAACTAATCGCTGTATTAGAAGTTGCACTCAATTGAACGGTTTCCCCGAAAACAGCATACACATCCGGGTTTGTTTGCACAAATGGCGAAGGGAACAAATTCACCATCACCGATGCTGTATCTTTACAGCCGTACTCGTCCGTTCCTATTACAATATACTTGGTCGATACATTCGGTTTAACCAGAATCTGGGATCCGTTAGAATGAAGCATACCGTAAGGATTCGGAGACCAGGCATAGGAAATTCCTCCCGAAGCATGCAGTTGGGCAATTTCTCCCGGACAAATCGTTGTATCATTTCCTGCAAGCACATTCGGCACGTTGATTCGTACGTAAATACTGTCGCGAACCGTTCCGCAGGCATTGATGAAATCACAATAGTAATACTGACTCACCGGCGTATTGATTGTAACCAGAGAACCACTCGTTGGCGCAATATTCGTTGACGGTGACCATTCATAGGACGTTGCACCGGAAACCGTTACAGTTCCGGAACCGCCTACACAGTAAGTCAAACTATCCGCTATCACCGGATCCGGCAAGCTCGTATCGACATGAATATGAACCGATCCGTTGAGCTGACAACCGTCTGCAGTGGTTCCGCTAACCGAATAGGTAATTGATTGCAAAGGAGTTGAAGTTGGTGTAAAACTCGACGGATCATCCAGGTATGTTGACGGACTCCAGGTAACCTGGGCAAGTCCGTTGGCAAATAAATGAACCGCGCTTCCAATACAAATCGCAGTATCGCTGGAAAGATCCAGAGCTCCTGCCAGGACATTGACCTGAACAAAAACCGTATCTACACCACAACTATCGGAAATGATGCACGAAAAGTTTGTATTCTGACTCACAGTTGCCACCGGATTCGCAATGCCCGGGTTATTCAAAAACTGAGCAGGCTCCCAATGATAAACCGATCCGCCAAAGGCTTCAAGGTGCACCGGAACGTTTGCACAGGTACTCACATTGGGGTTCACAACACCACCGTTAAAATCCCCGATATTTACAATAAACTGAATGGAGTCAGGAGCAAAACATTGCGCTGTATCTTTCACCACCAAAGTAACCGTGTATTGCCCCGGACTGCTGTAAACATGAGAAGGATTCACATCCGTTGACGTTGTTCCGTCGCCGAAATTCCATTCGAAATCATTTCCGTTTGCACTGTTGTTATTGAAAACAACCGGATCAGGAAGACAAACCAGCGGATCAGGCGAAGCAACAGCTGCATCTATGGTGCTCAATTCAAATTTGAATGCCGCCAGGTTACAATTGACACTCAGGTTCTGAGGTCCGATTACTCCGGGAGTTGTTGTAAACCCGAAATTATTTCCTCCGCAGGCGCCGCATACGGCATGATAAATATTTCCGTTCTTGTCAAAGCGGCTTGTTCCGCCATCCACATGATTATACGAGGAAGAAACTCCGCCGATATATGTTGCATACTTTAACGTAGCAGCATTTTCACTTAAAACAGCAACCCAGAAATTACTTCCGTTGGTAGTCGGTTGAAAAGCATCGGATGTGACCGGGAAATTGCTCGAAGAGCTGGTTGTTGCCTGGCTGTTCTGGGAATTTACCGATCCACCCCAGCCCGACACGTAAATATCCTTGCAATTCGAAACCAGGAAAGCAGTCGGGGAAATTTCAATATTTCCGGAGCCCGAACCAACCGTTGTTACCCACAATTGAGTCGTCAGGGAAGGATTCAATTTCATAATAAACTGCCCGGAATTGTTGTTTCCATAGCACCCGGAAGTAATCGTCCAGTTTCCCGCAGTTTGTCCCAGTACATAAACATCGTTGTCCTCATCTACCTGGACGAAATAGCTTTGATCGTAATCAGAAGTTCCGATATACGTTCCGTTCAATACAGCTCCTGTAGCGACATCAAATCGCGTCACGAAACCATCTCTGCCCGAATTATAACCCGGATCCCAACCCCCGGCTCCTAAATTCAGGTTACTGGAATTTGTTCCTCCAACCACATACAAACTTCCGTTTGACGAGAGTTGAATTCCATTTCCGGTTTCATCGGAAGAGCCGCCGTAATAACTCGACCAAACAATATTTGTCAGGTTTTTGTTCATTTTAACGACAACCGCATCCTGAGACCCGTTCAAACTGGTCTGAGTTCCGAGAACGACCGGGAAATCGGTTGATTGGGTCACACTGGAGAAATAAACGAAGTTCTGATCCACAATAATTTCTCCCCTGAAGTTATCTCCGTAATTGTATTGCAAAGTCCCAAAGCTTATTCCGTCGTTTCCGGATCCTCCCACATAGGTGGAAGCCAAAATACTTGTCCCGGTAGGGTTCAATTCCACGACATAAATATCAGAACCGTTAAATTTCAGGTTATCCGGACTCACCGTTGGACCACCTCCGAACGTATGATCGTAACAGGTTGTCAATGTCGGGAAATTCGCGGAAGAAGTAACTCCCAGCAGGTACATATTGCCTTGTGCATCGGAAACGATCGAATGCGGTGTTTCATTGGATGAACCACCCACATAGGTCGAAAAGATAAATGTTGTTCCTGTTCCGTTAAACTTTGAAATCGAAACATCAAATCCTTTCGATAAAGGGCTTGAAGCCGGTGCTCCGTCCGTTGACGTTCCACCATTGAATGTCCCGCTCACCACACCCGCAGTAGCCGGATATCCGCTTCCGAAGACAATACCGCCGGCATATAAATTCCCTGAAGGATCCGGCGCTGCCGTAAAACCCCAGTTATCTGCAAGTGATCCTGTAAACGTTGAAAAGGTCAAAGAAGGATCAATCACAATCGTATCCGAACTGGTATAAGGTCCTTTCAATTCAAAAGAAAGTATTTCGTTCTCAATCTTATAACTTACTTTCAACGGGCTTTTTTTTCCGTTAAACAGTTTCCACGCAATGGGTTTTCCTTCAATAAAATATCCCAACCCGTGATCTATACGCAATTCTCCGGATTCGAGTTCATTGATTTTTTGAGCTCCTTCATACTTCCATTGAATCGCATTCGGATTTCCACCCGGCAAAACGATCCAGGAATATTTTGCGTGGTCATCCGTTGTTGAAACCAGTAAATCAATATTCGGGTACTTATTTTCATAACGCACCTCCTGAACATCATGCACTTCCGATCTCCATTTGGTCTGATCGGATCCTAAAAAATAATTCCTGTAATAAGCCTGCTGCTTCGATTCTTTGATGCTGTTTGATGTCTGTGCATTCAAAAAGACGGATTTCACACAATATCCCGTTATGTCCGGTTCGTGTCCGGGTTCCGGCGCATCGTGATTATGTCCTTCAAACTTATAGAAAAAATACGTGAATCCGGATTGCTCCAGATACATGTTTCCGCTCTGAAGCCCAATAGAATAGTCGATTCTGGAATCCCACTGTCCCCGATTCGGACGCAAAGTAACTGCTGATTCCTGCGCCAAAACAGCGCACGAACTCAATAGCAGGAATACCAACATCAGTCGAGACATAAATCTAAATTACAAAAAAGAAAATCAACTAAATAACAAGCTGCTAAATCCTGAAGAATCAGCCCTCTAAATACATAGACTAAGATATCAATAAAAAGTTGTTTTTTGATGTAACATTTCTTCACTGAATCGATTTAGATTCCGTAAATTTGCACACAGATTTTTGAGCCCATGAGCGATGCAATTAAACATGAATGCGGGATCGCACTCATTCGATTAAAAAAGCCATTACAGTACTATGTAGACAAATATGGAACGGCTTTTTATGGTTTAAACAAGCTTCATCTTTTAATGGAAAAGCAGCACAACCGGGGACAAGACGGTGCAGGCGTAGCGAACATTAAATTAGACATGGCACCCGGAGAGCGTTACATTTCACGCTACAGAAGTATCGATCCGAAACCGATCCAGGATATCTTCGATCATATCAACAAACGCTTTTACGAAATCGGGGAGGAAAATCCGGAATTATTGAAGGATGTTGCTTACCTGAAGAAACATGCAGGGTTCACAGGGGAATTATTCCTGGGACATTTGCGCTACGGAACCTTCGGTAGGAATTCAATTGAGAACTGCCATCCGTTCCTGAGACAAAACAACTGGATCACCCGAAATTTAGTCGTTGCAGGAAATTTTAACCTGACAAACGTTGACGAGCTTTTCGAAGTTTTATTGGAAATCGGGCAGCACCCGAAAGAAAAATCAGATACGGTAACCGTATTGGAGAAGATCGGGCATTTCCTGGACGTTGCCAATGATGAATTGGTTCACAAATACCAGGCATTGGGTTACAACAGTCACGATGTTTACCAGAAAGTTGCTGAAAACATTGATATTCCGCAGATTCTGAAACAATCTTCCGAAGTTTGGGATGGCGGATACGCCATGGCGGGTTTATTCGGACACGGAGACGCTTTTGTGTTAAGAGATCCGAACGGAATCAGACCGGCATTTTACTTCGAAGACGAAGAAGTGTGTGTCGTTGCATCCGAAAGACCGGTGATTCAAACGGCATTCAACCTGAAATACGACGAAATCAAAGAATTGACTCCGGGTCATGCTTTGATTATCAAAAAGAACGGAAACGTTTCTGAAGTAGAAATCAACACTCCGAAAGCCGTAAAAAAATGTTCGTTCGAGCGCATCTATTTCTCCAGAGGAAATGACTACGATATTTATCAGGAACGCAAAAATCTGGGACGCTTTGTAGTACCGAACGTCCTGAAAACAATTGATCACGACCTGGATAACTCCGTATTCTCATTCATCCCGAACACTGCCGAAGGTAGTTTCTACGGAATGATCAAAGGATTGGAGGATTATCTGAACGAACAAAAATACGAGCAAATCCTGGCATTGGATGAAAAACCAAGTCCGGAACAATTAAAAGAAATCCTGACCCGCAGAGCGCGTATCGAAAAGATCGCAATCAAAGACGCAAAAGCGCGTACCTTCATTACACAGGATGATGCCCGCGACGATATGGTGGCTCAGGTTTACGATATTACTTACGGTTCGGTTGTTAGAGGAAAAGACAACCTGGTTGTAATCGACGACAGTATTGTAAGAGGAACGACCTTGAAGCAGTCCATTCTGCGCATTTTAGATCGTTTGGATCCGAAACGCATCGTGGTTGTTTCTTCCGCTCCGCAGATCCGCTACCCGGACTGTTATGGAATCGACATGGCGAAAATGGGCGATTTCATTGCTTTTGACGCGGCAATTACCCTGTTGAAAGAAAGTGGTCGTCAGCACATCATCGACGAATGTTACCGCAAATCAAAAGAGCAGGAAAAACTTCCGAAAGAACAGATTGTCAATTATGTGAAAGAGATTTATGCTCCTTTCGCTCCGGAAGAGATCTCTGCTCAAATTGCAAAGATGCTGACTCCTGAAAATATCAAAGCAGAAGTGAACATCGTTTACCAAACGGTAGAAGATTTGCACAGAGCTTGTCCGGGAAATACCGGAGACTGGTACTTTACAGGAGATTACCCGACACCGGGAGGAAATAAAGTCGTGAATAAGGCTTTTATTAACTATATTGAAGGCAAAAACGAACGAGCTTATTAAACAAGATGCTTAGAAAACCCACAACTGTTTTTGTATACTTGTTGGGTGCTTATGTACTGATTCAATTCCTTTGGTGGGGCTATCATCTTATTGATTTAACCCGTTCTTCCCATCACGCAGACAATACCATTGCGAAACGGATTGTGATGATCATCGGGGAAGGATCTGTGTTTCTTGTTCTGCTCTTATTCGGTCTGTGGAAAATAAAGCGTTCCATTAAGAAGGAAATTCAAATGGCACGTCAGCAGAATAATTTCATGCTTTCCGTTACACACGAATTAAAAACTCCGCTTGCGGCAACGAAACTTTATCTGCAAACCATTCAGAAACACAAGCTCAGCGAAGAAAAGCAAAGTGAACTGATCCGGAAAGCATTGGACGAATCCAACAGGCTGGAAAACCTGGTAGAACAGATTCTCACCGCATCCCGTTTGGAACAGCAGGCAATGCCGCGCTTAATGACTTCTATTTCCCTGAAAGATTTCTTGACCAGCCTGATTTCCATTCAGCAAAAGAGATTTCACATCGCACTTCATATGAATGATTTTGAAGAAATCGCACTGGAAACAGATCCGCTCATTCTAACTTATATCTTAAATAACCTCATCGAAAATGCCTACAAATACGGTTATACGGATCGTGGTGTAGATATAACCGTTGCGAAAGACGAACAGTTTGTTTCGATCCAGGTAAGAGATTACGGAAAAGGAATTCCGGTTGATCTTCAAAACTTATTATTTAAAAAATTCAATCGTTTAGAAAACGAAGAAACACGTGCCACCAAAGGAACCGGATTGGGTTTGTTCATCGCCAGGGAATCTGCCAGAACGCTTGGAGCAAACCTGCGACTTATAAAAGTAGACGGACCGGGAGCATGCTTCGAAATACAAATGCCTTATGACAAATAATCAAAAAGTCGGTTTAATTATTTTAGATGGCTGGGGAATCGGCGATCAATCAAAAGCCGATGCCGTTTTTAATTCCAACACTCCCGTCATGGATACTCTGGTCGAAAAGTATCCGAACAGCACACTGATTGCCAGCGGAGAAGCAGTAGGTCTTCCCGACGGTCAAATGGGAAATTCGGAAGTGGGGCATTTAAATATCGGGGCAGGAAGAATTGTTTACCAGGAATTGACCCGCATCAACAAATCAATCCGCGACGGTGCTTTTTTCAAAAATGCAGCCTTGATCGAATGTTTCGAAAACGCAAAGAAAAAACATTCCAAAGTACATTTCATCGGGCTCGTTTCCGATGGCGGTGTGCATAGTTCACAGGATCATCTGCACGCTTTGCTGGATATGGCAAAAAGTTATGACTTGTCGAATGTATGGGTTCATGCCTTTACTGACGGAAGAGACTGCGATCCGAAAAGCGGTTTGGGTTTCATCCAAAAACTGGAAGAACACATGCAGCTTTCCACCGGAAAAATTGCAACAATCGTTGGTCGCTATTACGCGATGGATAGAGACAACCGTTGGGAACGCATCCAGGTTGCCTATGATGCCATGGTGAAAGGAATCGGAACTCATTTCTCCAATGCGGCCAGATCCATTGAATCCAGCTACGAAGAAGACATTACCGACGAATTCATCCACCCGCTTGTTACAAGTACGGGAGAAGGAAGAATCCAGGACGGAGATACGGTGATCTGTTTCAATTTCAGAACCGATCGACCAAGAGAAATCAGCCAGGTTTTGACACAGCAGGCTTTTCCTGAATTCGGAATGCATCCTTTGAATATTGATTATTATACAATGACGCGCTACGATGCCAAGTTCAAAAACGTACACGTCATTTTCGAAAAAGACAACCTGCATAATACCTTAGGAGAAATTCTAAGCAAAATGGACCGCACACAGGTCCGCATTGCTGAAACAGAGAAATACCCGCATGTAACCTTCTTCTTTAACGGCGGAAGAGAACAGGAGTTTAAGGGAGAATCACGGATTTTGGTCAAATCTCCTAAAGTTGCCACATACGACTTGCAGCCTGAAATGAGTGCTCCGGAAGTGAAGGATCGCATTCTCGAAAAACTCAAGGCAGACAAGCCTGATTTTTTCTGCCTGAACTTTGCCAATCCGGATATGGTTGGGCATACGGGTGTATACGATGCAATTGTTAAAGCGGTTGAAACCGTTGATGCCTGTTTGGGAGAAATCGTAGCATTGTGTCAGCAATTGAACTACGAATTAATCATCATTGCCGATCATGGAAATGCAGATGTGGCATTCAATCCGGATGGGTCTCCGAATACGGCGCACTCACTAAATCCGGTACCGGTTGTTTTAGTAACCGATCAATTGCATTTGAAATTGAAAGACGGAATTCTTGCAGATGTTGCTCCCACTATCCTGGATCGGATGCGGATTGCAGCACCATTGGAAATGGAAGGGAAAAGTCTTGTTACGTTGAATAACTGATTGAACAGAACATATTAATAAAAAGCCAATTACAAAAAGAGGGGACGCGATGCATTGCGTCCCCTCTACTTTTTTATAGCACCTTATTTGATTAATCTCTGATCAATTGTAAGAATCCTTGCCCTGTGATCTCTTTGCCCATCAGTCCTTTTACTGTGTACTGCAGGAAGTAAACCCCGTCCGCAGCTAAAGTTCCGTTGACTTTTCCATCCCAGAAAGGATCCAATCCCGAACCTTCATAAACCGGGTTCCCCCAACGGTTATTAATCTTAATGATCACTTCCGTTGCGTTCGTGGTTGTCAGTTTGAATACATCATTATTCATATCTCCGTTCGGAGTAAAGATATTCGGTACGATCACTGTTGGTTCAGGATACAAACACGATCCGTCATTTTGAACCGCCGTTGGATCATAGTTTGTTGCCAAAGGATCCGTACAACCGCATTCTACAATCAATACGGAAGCAAATGCCGTATCTCTGCACGGACCGTTGATCGCGATCAAAACCTGGTCAGCAGAAACCGTGTATGTTTGGTTTTGTGAACTCATATCGTTTACAAAAGCCGTATTTCCATTTCCGAAATACCACTCATAGGTTGTCGCATTCTGACTGTTATTGGTAAAGACTACATCCAGCGGATTACATCCTGAAAGTGAGCTCTGAGAAAATGCAGCAACCGGCGCCGGTTCGCTGTCCAGGTAAATTGAATCCGTTACGGAACACACGTTATCCGTAATAGTAAACACATACCAGCCAGCTCCTAAGTTTTGCATCACAGAAGCATCAATCTGGCTTGGACCACCTGTATTAGGTCCTTCCCAATGATAATGCGGCTGCCCGGTAATTCCTTGCCCTATTCCGCTCACAGCTCCGTCGTTAATACATGCAGATGCAATAAATGTCATCATCGTATCAATCGCCAATGTTTGGTTCATAGTAACGGTTACCGTGTCCTTTCCTTGGTTTCCACATTGATCCGTGGCTGTGACATAATAATCTATCGAACCGTTTTGAAAAATCGGGACGTAAGCAGTTCCTCCTGTTTGCCCCAGGTACGACCAAGTATAAGTATACGGCGGGAATCCTCCGCTGGCGACGGCTGTCACCAACACAGAATCATTGGCACAATAGACTGTCGGATTGGACTCATTAATCGGTAAAATCGGTCTGTCAATAATGTACAAAGTACCCGTAGTAATAATTGTATCTCCACAAGGAGTAATGGTAGTTGCTGTAATGATAACCGTTTCAGGAGATTCCGGAATTCCGTCATCCACCGGGTTCAAAGTCACAATAATGGTATCATCTCCCGGAAAGAATGTAATCGGGTTCGGTAAATTATTGTAATCCACTCCTATCGTAGCCGTTCCTGTGATTCCATAGTTAACAATCAATGTGTCCCCCAATTGTGTTTGAGGACGTGAAAAGATAAATTGCGCATTCGTACAACCTTCAATCACTGTTGTGTCTCCGGTTACAGTAGCAACTGCAATATTCACTGCTTCAGAGGAGAATGAATCTCCTTCCAGGTACACCCCGGAATCCAAACCTGTATCTCCTACATTGGAAATAGCCAATTTAATATGGTAAGTCTGCCCACACTGAACACTTGCATTGGCAGTCATCACGACTGTTCCGGCATTGTAAGGATAACCCACACTATTTCCGTAAGCCGTTGTATAATAAATCGAATTCGCTGTCCAGTTCGGGTCTTGTGCCGCACAAGTAGCAGGGTTTCCGTTAATTCCAGCAGTACCGGAGTTTACCGTATTAATAGTAACCGGAATATTTCCTCCCGGAATCAATGCAACATTCTCCGCCCCATTTAGAAATGGTCCGGAAAAACCAGGTCCGGAAATGAAAAACCCGAACACATCATTAAAGCCCGAACAGGCATATGTCGGATACTCAACCGAGGAAAACATATAACGGAAGGAGATGGTATCTCCGGAAGGAATAAAGTCAAACTCAATGATACATCCGTTTGTAACGACATTTGTAGCAATATCATTCAAATCCTGGTCATAGGACACATTTCCCGGTCCGCCATTCGTTCTCATATACACCCCATTCGCAAACGGGAAGGTGGATGATGTAAATGATAAAGCGTTTCCCTGAATCGTTTGGGCATTGACCAAACTATTATTGTACTTCACATTGGAAACAACAACTCCCTGTCCAACAAGAATATTCTGAATCAATTGTTCCGGAGTCATTGTATTTTGAGTGGCGATCTGACCGTTAACCGTAAAACACAGCAACATCAGGGCGGCCCCAAGCATCGTAGTAATTTTATTCATAATCATAAGTTATTGTGACCTTTAGACTAAATAAAAGTGTTAAAGGTTGCATTTGTATCTCAATATTATTAATTTTTGTTTAAATGTTAAATTTTAATCATAATTATTCGATAAAAAACGCCCTGATTTAACCAAATTTGCCTTAATAATTAAATTTTATGCAAAATACTCAAAACTATATACAGGAATCGAAGGATCGGTTCTTACAGGAACTCATTGATTTACTGAAAATTCCAACCGTCTCTGCAGACAGTGCATACGCCCCGGAAGTGATTCGCGGAGCTGAAAAAGTTGCTGAATTTCTTACAAACGCAGGAGCTGAAAAAGTAGAAATTTGCAAAACAGCCGGACATCCGATTGTTTACGGCGAAAAAATCATCAATCCCAGTGCACCGACCGTACTTGTATACGGGCATTACGATGTGCAACCGGCAGATCCGATTGATCTTTGGACTTCTCCTCCATTCGAACCGGTGGTGAAGAAAACGGAGATTCACCCGGAAGGCGCTGTTTTTGCACGTGGCGCTTGTGACGACAAAGGACAATTCTTCATGCATGTGAAAGCATTCGAAGCCATGATGAAAGCAAACGAGCTTCCCTGCAACGTGAAATTCATGATCGAAGGTGAAGAAGAAGTGGGTTCGGTAAACCTGGGGCTTTTCATTAAAGAAAACAAAGAGCGGCTGAAAGCAGATATCATTTTGGTTTCCGACACCGGAATGCTGGCGAACGATACTCCTTCCATTACAACCGGATTACGAGGTTTGAGTTATGTGGAAGTGGAAGTAACCGGTCCTAACAGGGATTTACATTCCGGACTTTACGGTGGATGTGTCGCAAATCCGATCAATATTCTTGCAAAAATGATCGCTTCGCTTCACGATGAGAATAATCACATCACCATTCCGGGATTCTATGCGGATGTGGTGGAATTGAGCCTGGAGGAACGCGCTGAAATGGCAAAAGCTCCTTACAGCGAAGACAATTATAAAAAAGCACTGAATATTGACGCTGTTTACGGAGAAAAAGGATATACGACTCCTGAACGCGGATCCATTCGTCCGACATTGGATGTAAACGGTATCTGGGGCGGTTATACCGGAGAAGGGGCAAAAACAGTGATTGCTTCCAAAGCATATGCGAAGATTTCCATGCGTTTGGTTCCGAACCAGGATCCGGAAAAAATCACGGAATTGTTTTCGAAGCATTTTGAATCCATTGCTCCTGTCGGGGTGAAAGTGGTAGTCAATCCGCATCACGGTGGGGAGCCGGTTGTTACTCCAATCGATTCCATCGCATACAAAAGCGCTGCTTTAGCTTACGAACAAACTTTCGGTAAAACCCCGATTCCGGTACGAAGCGGCGGAAGTATTCCGATTATCGCATTATTCGAACAAGAACTTGGTCTGAAAACTGTTATGATGGGATTCGGATTGGATTCGGATGCCATTCATTCACCAAACGAACACTACGGCTTATTTAATTTTTACAAAGGAATTGAAACCATTCCGTATTTCTTTCATTATTTCAATGAAGCAATGATTTAATTTATGAAGAAGATTCTTTTTATATGTGCCCTTGTGTTTGCAGTTACCAGCTGTGAATTTATCGAACCGGAAGTTTCCGGGTATTCCAACTTTAAATTCGGGAAGCTGGAAGGCAAAACACTTTTCGTCAGTTTTGATGCAACGGTAGACAATGCAAACGGTTACGGATTCAAAGTGAAGAAAGGCAAACTGAATGTTTCTATTAATAACCTGGAACTTGGAGTGATTGATCTGGACAAGAAAATCAAAGTCAAGCGGAAATCTGAAAACGTCTACACGGTTCCTTTGCAATTGAGTTTAAGTGACGGGGCTTTGTTCCGGATTCCGAAATTGCTGAAGGCAGATAAATTCGAATTGAAACTGGATGGGAATGTGCGCGGAAGCATCATGGGCTTCGGGAAAAATTTCGAAGTACACGAAACGCGCAGCTTGTCGAGCGGAGACATCAAATTTGACGGATTGCTGGAAGGAATTCTGAAAGGAGCTACCCGATAACTAATCTGTATAAAACAAGGTATTTGAAAGCCTGCTTATCTTTCGGTAAGCAGGCTTTTTGACTTTTTAAACGAAGGTTCTTAACCTTGTTTTATTGGTAGTTGAAGTAAATATCTGAGTAAGCAAAATTCCTTTCAATGAGGTGAAACTCTCATTTATTCTACAATTAAACAAGGTCTTTTGTATAAGCGTAGGTCTTTTTTGTATATCTGTGTGATCCGGTAAAGCGGAAAACAAAAAACCCGTCTGACGAATCAAACGGGTTTCTCCTGATATTTTAAATCCTGTTTTTACTTCAACAGATTTCTCCAACTTGTTTTTGCTCCGATCAACTGATACAAGTCTCCGATTGCAACGCGCTCCTGCTCCATCGTATCGCGGTCGCGGATTGTAACGGTATTGTCTTCCAATGTCTGGTGATCCACCATGACACAGTAAGGAGTTCCGATTGCATCTTGTCTGCGGTAACGTTTTCCCGGAGAATCTTTTTCGTCGTACTGACAGTTGTAATCCAGTTTCAACTCGTTGAAAATCTCCAGTGCTTTTTCCGGAAGACCGTCTTTTTTCGTCAATGGCATCACGGCTACTTTGTATGGAGCCAATTGTGCCGGTAAACTCAGTACAACGCGTTCTGATCCGTCTTCCAGCTTCTCGTTTTTGTACGATGCGCTTAAAACTGCCAGGAACATCCGATCCAAACCTACGGATGTTTCCACCACGTAAGGAACATAATTCTGATTCAATTCCGGATCGAAATACTGTAGTTTCTTTCCTGAAAACTGTTCGTGTTGTTTCAGGTCGAAATCCGTGCGGGAGTGAATTCCTTCCAATTCCTTGAATCCCATCGGGAAATCAAATTCGATATCGCATGCCGCATTGGCGTAGTGAGCTAATTTGATGTGATCGTGTTCGCGGTAATACTTATCACCAAGCCCCAAAGCCTTGTGCCACTTCAAACGCGTATCTTTCCAATAGTTGTACCACTTCATTTCTTCACCCGGACGAACGAAGAACTGCATCTCCATTTGTTCGAATTCACGCATGCGGAAGATGAACTGTCGTGCAACGATCTCATTTCTGAACGCTTTACCGATCTGAGCAATTCCGAATGGAATTTTCATTCGCCCACTTTTCTGAACATTCAGGAAGTTTACAAAAATTCCCTGTGCTGTTTCCGGACGAAGGTAGATTGTTGCAGCATCTCCTGCCACCGAACCTAATTCTGTTGAGAACATCAGGTTGAACTGACGCACTTCCGTCCAGTTTCTGGAACCGCTGATCGGACAAACAATTTCCAGGTCCTCGATCAGTTTCTTCACTCCTTCCAGGTCGTTGTTCTCCAACGTCACACGCATGCGATCCTCGATCTCTTTGATCTTGTCTTCGTTGCGTAAGACGTTCGGGTTGGTAGAACGGAATTGAGCTTCGTCAAAAGCATCTGCAAATTTCTTTGCTGCCTTTTCTACTTCTTTATTGATTTTCTGACGGATTTTCTCAATATGCTCTTCAATCAGAACATCCGCACGGTATCTTTTCTTCGAATCTTTATTATCAATCAATGGATCATTGAACGCATCTACGTGGCCGGAAGCCTTCCAGGTTGTCGGGTGCATAAAAATGGCAGCATCGATTCCCACGATGTTTTCATTCATCTGAACCATCGACTTCCACCAATATTGTTTGATGTTGTTTTTCAGTTCAGAACCCAACTGTCCGTAATCGTAAGTTGCTGCCAAACCATCATAAATCTCAGATGAAGGAAAGACAAATCCGTATTCTTTTGCGTGAGAAATAACTTCCTTCAGTAAATCTTCTTTCTGTTCCATGGCGCAAATTTAGTTGAAATATCTTTTTAATGCCGAATTACGAATGCTGAATTACGAATTAGTGATCAGGCAATCGTAAACAGGCATTCCTTCATTCATTATCGGAGCAAACAGCGTTCATGTGTGGTGTTTATTATTGGGTTATTTTGTTTAAAATATGTACGATCATCGCTATATCTATGTCTTATCTATGGAATATTGATGCCTTATTATTGGTTTAATCCTGGATTTATCTTGTCTTAGCATAACCATACGGGTTTTTCTCACCCTGGTTTAAGATGATGGTTTGGGTTCATACCACGGGGTATCTATACTTAACTATAAACCTTCAAAATTCTTCATAAAAGCATGTAATGTCCTAAAATACAGGACAAGTCATAAAAGAAAAAGCCCCGACAAATGCCGGGGCTTTTCAACTATTTTTCATGACTGTGTTACCACTTGAATTTACTAACTCTTCTTCGAGCTGCACACAAAATCCGTTGTCGGGATTCCTGCTTTTTTAATTGCTCCGAAACCTCCGGCGATATCAATGAGGTGTTTAAATCCTTTTTGTTTCAAAAGGGAAATGGCGATCACACTGCGGTACCCGCCTGCACAATGCACGTAGTACGGATTATTCGGATTCAGATTTCCAAGGTCTTCCAGCATGAAATCCAAAGCCACGTGTTCCGCATGCTCCAGGTGTTCTGCTTCGTATTCTCCCGGTTTGCGTACGTCCACCACAGGAAGTGATTCAATTTTATCTGCTATGCTTTCAGCTGTAACGGATTCGATTGTTTCGACCGGTTCTCCTGCCGCGATCCACGATTGCATTCCACCGTCCAGGTAACCAACACAATTATCGTAACCAACACGCGCCAAACGCGTCACCGTTTCTTCTTCTTTTCCTTCCGGAACTACCAATAAAATCGGCTGGTTGATGTTTTCGATCAAGGCTCCGACCCACATTGCAAAGGTTCCGTTCAACCCGATGAACAAACTTCCGGGAACAGCTGCTTTGATGTATTCATCCTGGGTGCGGACATCCAAAACCAACACTCCGTCGTTAATCAAACGTTTTGTTTCATCTACTGACAAAGCTGTATTTCCTTTCGAAATTACTTCATCAATTGATTCGTAGCCATTTTTATTCATCATGGCATTTTTCGGGAAGTACTGAGGCGGAGGTAAAATTCCGGTTGTCACTTCCTGAATGAACTCTTCACGCGTCATATCTGCACGCAGTGCATAGTTTGTTTGTTTTTGTTCACCCAAAGTTCCTACTGTTTCAGAACTCATGTTCTTTCCACAAGAGCTTCCCGCTCCGTGTCCCGGATAAACCGTTACAGCATCTGGCAAGGTCATCAATCTGTTTCTCAGGGAATCAAACAACATTCCAGCCAAATCTTCCTGCGTTAAATCGCCTTTAATGGCCAGATCCGGTCTTCCGACATCTCCCAAAAACAAGGTGTCTCCGGTGAAAATTGCCGTTTCTTTTCCGTTTTCATCCAATAACAGGTATGTTACGGATTCAGGCGTGTGGCCCGGTGTATGCAATACTTTGATAGTAACTTTTCCTACTTTAAATTCCTGGTTATCGCTGGCAATCAATGCATCGAAATTTGTTTTTGCAGTTGGTCCGTAAACGATTTCAGCTCCTGTTCTTTTTGCCAGATCCACGTGTCCTGAAACGAAATCCGCATGAAAATGCGTCTCAAAAATGTATTTGATCGTTCCGTTCCATTCTTTTGCCAGGTCCAGGTAAGGCTGCACTTCTCTCAGCGGGTCGATTACCGCTATTTCTCCTTCGCTTTCAATGAAATATGCCGCTTCGGCTAAACATTTGGTGTATAATTGTTCTATGCGCATGTCTGTATTTTTGTAGCACAAATTTCGTGTTTTTTTCAACGCAAAAAATGACTTAACTCATAAGAAACTTAAAATTCCTAATTCCTAATTCCTAATTCCTAATTCCTAATTCCTAATTCCTAATTCCTAATTAAATTATTTTTCGATTCGTAATTTTTCTTATCTTAAGTAGGAAACGCTATTCATTATGAAAAAAAACATTATTCAGACTAAAAGCTTTGAATTCGCCATTCACATTGTTAAAACCTACAAAACAATTATTTCAGAAGAAAAGGAATATGTTCTTTCAAAACAACTTTTACGTTCAGGAACATCAATAGGAGCCAATATTTCTGAAGCTGTTCGTGCTCAATCATCTAAAGATTTTATTCATAAACTTCAAATCTCACGAAAAGAAGCTAATGAAACCTTGTATTGGCTGAATTTAATGCAAGAAACAGATTTACTTAGTTTAGAACTATCTAAGAAGTTAATTTTCCTTTGTGAAGAATTACTAAAAATTCTGACTGCCATTATCAAGACGACTGAAATTCAAATTCGATAGCTATCAAATGACTACCCATAAGTTAAAACCATTCGTAATTCGTAATTCGTAATTCGTAATTCGTTTACAAAACATGGTTTTCCAACTTTTGGACTGATTTTTGATTTTTCCCGTTCAGTTTGCAAAATTGCACTATTTTTAAACCCAAATATGTATCTATGAAAAAAGGATTTAAATACATTTCTGCCTTCGTGCTTTTATGTATGATGACCACTTCGATCTTTGCTCAAAAAGTGGAATTACCCAAAGATGCTGCACCTGGTCTTTACGCAGCTTTTATTACAACCAAAGGAAATATTATTGTCAAATTAGAGGACGAGAAAACACCGATGACAGTGGCAAACTTTGTTGGTTTGGCTGAAGGAAATATCACTCTTTTTGATTCTATTAAAATTACAAAACCTTTCTACGACGGATTGAAATTTCACCGTGTGATCAAAGATTTCATGATCCAGGGAGGTGATCCTCAGGGAACAGGAATGGGTGGTCCCGGATACCAGTTTTTCGATGAAACGAGACCTGATCTGACGCACAGCGGGCCTGGAATTTTGTCTATGGCAAACAGCGGACCGGCAACAAACGGAAGCCAGTTTTTCATTACACATAAAGAAACTCCGTGGTTGAACGGTAAGCACACTGTTTTCGGACATGTAATCGTTGGGCAGGATGTTGTAAACAAGATTGAGCAAAATGATGTAATGACAAAAGTTCAGATCATTCGCAACGGAAAAGCTTACAAAACCTGGAACGCAACAGCGGTTTTCAAAGCGGCATACACTAAAGCAAAAGCAGAGAACGATGTTAAAAAAGCAGAGCAGGCTCGTTTGGAGGCTGCTGAAAAAGAACGCATCGCGAAGGTTTCTAAAATGACTGAAGAAGAATACCGTGTTTACATGTTGTCGGAAATCCGCAAGAAATATCCAAATGCACAGCAAACTGCTTCCGGGTTGGTTTACGTGATCGAAAAAGAAGGAAACGGTACGAAAGCAAACAAAGGAGACAATGTTTCAACGCATTATACAGGAACGTTTTTAAACGGTACAAAATTCGATTCATCCCGCGACCGCAACCAACCATTGGATTTTACACACGATGTTGGTCAAATGATTGCAGGTTATGATGAAGCAATTTCAATCCTTAGCAAAGGCGGAAAGGGAATTTTCGTGATTCCTTACTTCAAAGCTTACGGTGCTGCAGGAAGACCGGGAGCAATTCCTCCTTATTCTGACTTGGTATTTGATATTGAATTATTGAATGTGACACCGGCTGCTCCGGTTCAAAACGGTGCGGTGGATAAATAATCCATTCTGAAAAATATAAGAAAGCCCTTTGTCGATTGACGGAGGGCTTTTTGTTTTTGGGCTTTATGGGTTCGCCCTTTCTCTTGCTGCTACTGGGCTAATAGATGAATGTCTATTTGTCAAATGACCTCTTAATAATGGAGGTTTGATCCTGGTGGAATTTCGCAAACCCAAAACCGGGGAATCTTAATCGGATTCTTTTCCACTT
>NZ_JASLCN010000062.1 GCF_030151805.1 Fluviicola sp. | reverse complement strand
CAGAACACTGATTACAAAAATGTCCAGGTCATTGGTTGGCTCATCCAGGATCAGGAAATTGGGATTCGACATCAAAACCGTCATCAGTTTCAAACGTCTTTTTTCACCTCCGCTCAGCTTGTGAACGAAATTGTAGTGCATGTGACGCGGAAACAGGAACTTCTCCAGAAACTGTGCTGCGGAAAGTTGTCTTCCTTTTTCCAAAGGAATAAATTCAGCAATATCACGGATCACATCAATGACCTTTTTGTCTTCGTCTACTTTGATCAATTCCTGGCTGTAATAACCGAAAACAACCGTTTCACCTGTGACTACTTTTCCTTTATCCACTTCTTCTCTTCCCTGAATCACATTCAGAAAGGTGGATTTTCCGGTTCCGTTGTTTCCTACAATTCCCAAACGCTCTTTTCGCTGGAAATTATACGAGAAATTATCCAGGATTACCTTACTTCCGTAAGCTTTCCCGATTTTATGCAATTCCAGGATTTTAGAGCCCAAACGCTCCATTTTTACCGGAATGTCGATTTCATCATCGTCAATTCGCTGACTCGCCACTTTTTTAACATCCTGAAAGCTATCTACACGGGCTTTTTGCTTCGTGCCACGGGCTTTTGGCTGACGACGAATCCAGTCCAATTCTTTCTTGAACGTATTTCTCGCTTTGTCGATTGTGGATTGTAATTGCTCCTGGCGTTCTGCTTTTTTCTCCAGGTAATAGGAGAAATTTCCTTTGTATTTGTAGATCGTTTTGTCTTCCAATTCGTAGATCGTATCACAGACAACCTCCAGGAAATAACGGTCGTGGGTTACCATCAGGATCGTGGATTTCGATTTGGAGAGGTATTCTTCCAGCCATTCGATCATATCCAGATCCAAATGGTTCGTAGGCTCATCCAAAATCAGGAAATCAGCTTCCGCAACCAAAACCTGCGCCAAAGCCACCCGTTTCTTCTGTCCCCCGGAAAGACTTCCGACCAACAAACTCGTGTCGTCCAGCTTCAAAACGGAAAGAATCTGATTCACCTTCACTTCCATATCCCAGGCATTCAGCTCGGTCAATTCTTCGTAACAAGCATGGATCGCTTCTTCATTTCCTTCACGCAAAGCCTGATTGTATTTTTTCACAATCTGCAATTCCGGCAAGTCGTGAGAAAAAACAGCTTCCAGAATCGTGTGAGACTCATCCAGCGTTTCCGTTTGCTGCATAAATGCCACACGAAGATCATTTCTGTAAACAACTCTCCCTGAGTCAATCTGCTCCAGATTCATCAGACAGCGCAGCAAAGTCGTTTTCCCGTTTCCGTTTTTTGCCACGATGGCAACCTTGTCTCCCTGGTCAATCCCGAAAGTAACATCTGAAAAAATTACTCGGTCACCAAAGGATTTGGTCAGGTTTTCAACGGAAAGGAAATTCATATTGCTTGTTGTTTTAAGGGTGCAAAGATAGTACTATAATTCCGAATGCTGAATGCCGAGTTCCGAATTAGGGATATTATAAATTATTGGATAATTTTTTCTAACTTAAGAAGAAACACTATTCATATGACTGAAAATATTATTCAAAAAAAGAGTTTCGAATTTGCTGTCCAGATTGTAGAAACTTATAAGTATTTGGTAAATGAGAAAAGAGAATTCGTTCTTTCGAAACAACTTTTACGTTCAGGAACTTCAATAGGAGCAAATGTATCCGAAGCAGCAAGAGGACAATCCAAAAAGGATTTTGTCTATAAACTCCAAATCTCCAGAAAAGAGGCAAATGAAACATTATACTGGTTAAATCTGCTTCAGGCTACCAACTTCATTCAATTAGAAAGCTCTGAAAAACTCATGAAGCAATGTGATGAATTATTGAGAATCCTAACAGCAATTATTAAAACCACTGAAACCAAATTGGGTTAGTCCATAAATCAATTCGGCATTCGTAATTCGGAACTCGTAATTATCTCAACCTGTTCAAAGAATCAATCGTCTTCTTATCCTTTCTCACTCCCCTGATTCCAAGGAATACAAAAATAAATGCCACTGCATGCAAATAGAAAGGAATACCAAATGACAAATTAGTTAACTGCTCATCACAAGCTGTACATTGCCATGATTCTGCATATGCTCCCAAAACAATCCATATAGAACTCAGAATGTTCAGTAATAACAAAATCCAGCCCAGGAAAATCTGACGATGACGCATTTTAAAGGAAAAAATGATCATCAATGCAAAAATGATCTGAATTAAGGAAAGCATCCAAAAATCTACATTTTTACCATCTGATCCTGAACCTCTAAAAAGAGTATATGCCGTTGAATGTATGTATCCTCCTTGTGCAAAGGAAAATAAATCCATTCCGAACAATGTTACCGACACCAATAAAGCCGCAATTAAAAAATAAACTGTCTGAATTCGTTGAATCATGTTTCAAAAATTTGTCTTCAAAGATATCATTTTAGAAAGTATTCGCTCTGTAATCAAGGCATTTTAATCAATGAAAATCCAAGCTTCAAATTATTTTATCTTGGATTATGGAAAAATGATTTAGCTTGTATCTATACTGTCAACGAAGTAATAACCAAATGCTTTAATTTATGAAACACGTTGGAATTCAACAAGCTTGTTCTGAAGACTGGAGCAAGATGACCCCCACAGAAAAAGGCGCTTTTTGTCAGCAATGTGCCAAACAGGTACATGATTTTACGAATAAATCAAATTACGAAATCAAGCGCACCTTACTGGAAATGAAAAACCAGCCGATCTGCATGCGAATGACTGTCGGGCAGGAAATAACGCTGAATGCTGAGTTCGAAGCCTGGAAACAGCAGAACAAAAACAATTTTCAACACCTATTCATCGCGGCTTTAATCATTGTTTTCGGGTTGACCTTATTCAGCTGTGAAGATGAAAAAGACCGCAAGAAAATCAACGATACGCAGGTTGCCCTGGCCAGAATCATCGAAGAACCCAAAGAGGAAAAAACTCCGGAAGAGAAATCCATTTTTGTTCCACCTCCAACTTTACCTCTTGAAATTGTAAATGCAGATCCTGTTTTGGAAACCGATATAGTGGTTCAACCGGAAAAAAATGTGAAAGAGCCCGGAAGCGTCACCTTAATAGATTATACTATAATGGGTGGAGGATATTCATCAAGGGATTTTAGTACTTACCTGGCAGAAATTATCCCAGGAGAAATTAACTCAGGAGAAATCGAGCTGGATGAAAACGGTACTCCTTTCCCGACCGAATACAAAGCAATTGCTTTTCCGAATCCTACGGTCGAGAATACCACCCTGGAAGTGCAATTTCCTCAAAAGGGACAAGCCGAAATCAATTTGTATGATATGAGCGGAAAATTGATCTATCCTGTTTATTCCGGCGAAGTTCCACGCGGGACATTCAGAACTCCTATTGAGTTGTTTGATCTGAATCCGGGAGTTTACCTGGCAATTATTCAATCTGCAGAGTTTAAAGAAACTGTCCGAATCTTAAAGAACTAACTGTAAATCAGTTGCTTTTATTTTTTGATCATTTTTTTTTGCTAAATTAGCGTATCAACTCAGCAAAATCAATGGTCATGAAAACCGGGCTTCTACTGATTACCTGTGCTTTATTTTTTACTGTTTCCTGTAAAAAGAAGAAAACAGAAACGGATAATACACCGAAAACGACTTATTCGCTAAAACATTCCGGATTTGTTGATTCGCAAACCTTTTCTCTGGATTCTAACAACATCTCTTCTCAATTGATTCAAACATCTGAGTGGCATGATTGGAATTTCAAGAATTACAGCATACGAACCTGGCTGAAAGGACCTTATCTGAATGACAGTGTTTATCCGGGCATGGAAAGGTTGTCATTGGATTTTTCCTTTGTTTTCGAATATCCGGTTCAGGAACTGGATTTGGGATGCAGTTGTCCACCTCCTTTAACCGCTGCTTTACTCGCAGCTAAAATCAATGACGCTTCGCAATGGAATGATGCAAGTGAATCCAAAGAAGTCATTATTACAGCCTGGGAGAATCAAAGTGCCGGAGGAACGTTTGGAATTGTAAACCCACAGATCAGTGCCCAGGCAATCGGAAATGCAATCCGGATAAACGGAACGATTGATTCATTGAGAGTTGGAATTTTTTCACAGCCGCGCTACCTCACAAATCTTCATTTCGATTACACCATTCCAATTTATCCCTGAATAAAAAACGGCCAGACCCTTGACAGTCTGACCGCTTTCGCTTTGTGCGGGTATTTCCGGGTCATTAGTGTGCGTGCTGCAACAACTTTCGCGCCTGAAACATATGCGCTGGTTTTGTAATTTCAAAAACCTTCCCACCCACTCAGGAGATCCGGTGCTACCATCACCGTTGGTGTCTCCTTCATACACACCTACTTTGCATGATGTGTAATCTATTGCATCTTTTCTGAAATGATTCGTTAGTGTAAACTGTAAAAGACATTGGTTGTATACCAACCATCATTAAATCCCTGATTCACTCCGGTCCAGTCACCGGCTGCCGGCACAGATGCACTACCGTCACCGTTGGTATCTCCTCCATGTGCATCGTCTCTGATGGAAGTGAACACTGCAGAAGGATGAATATTAAAATTGCTTGCACTCCCTCCTGAAACTTCTCCTCCTGAACTGAATTTTAGAATAACATTCGCACCTACAACAAACAATTCGCTGCCAGTTGAACTCAGGTAATTGTTTCCTCCGACATTCAAGACATAAGGCACTTCCGTTTCACTATAAACAACCGTGGTGTTTCTCATTCCCGAACCATATACAGCAATACCATTATATTTATTCGTTTGGCTTGTGTTATCCGGATTGTGATAACTATTATTTGCATCCAGGGCGTAATAACCGCTTATAAGAATCGGGATCGCGTTATCATAAAAAATATTGTTGGTAACAACACTCACAGCAGGATCTTTCATTTGTGCTCCGTCAAAAGCAGCCGTGCTATAGCTTGTACCACCATAGGTATGCGCAAACGTACAATAGTCAAAAGTAAAGTCGTGAATGTTACCGGTACCTGTATCTGCTTTTACAACACGGCCACCGCCTTCTCCGCCTCCATACAGAAACTTGCAATATCTGAAAAGCGAACCATGCTGGTCACCACGCATATTTACGTAGCCCCAATCTCCCTTAGCCGGAGTCGAAGCAGTTCCGTCACCATTACTGTCTCCGCAATAGTTGTCGTCTTTGTAAGACGTAAAAATAATTGGATTGTTTTCAGTAGCATTCGCGGTTACTTTTGCATAAACTTGTAATCCTGTAACACTTTTAAATTTCACGATCACACCGGCCTCAATCACTAATGGTGCATCAATATCAATCCATTGCGTTATCACATATACATTGCCGGCAGTCCAGGTTGTAGGACTTGAAATAGTACTGCTTACCTCGATTACATTACAGCTCGTAGTTACTGGTGGTTGTGTTCCTCCGGGAGGTTGTGGTTCCGGATTTTTCTTTTTACAAGATGCCAAAGCTACCATTGCAGCAAGTGACAAATAGGCAAAGTGGTTCAAACATCTTTCCGCTACACGATTATTTCTCTTCATAGTTGTTTATTTTCAACAAACTTACGCTAAGGAAAAAAGTGTGTCAATCAACCGTTTGGATCATTCGAATTGAAAAGTGAAAATGTAAAAGTGAAAAGTAATGAATTCCGTAAAAGGTCAGGATTTACCGTACAGCTTGTTCACTGCCTCAGTTTTGTTCTGCACCTGTAGTTTTTCGTAGATGTGATTCAGATGGCGTTTTACGGTGCTTAAGGTAATGTCGAGGCGGTCTGCAATTTCCTTGTACAAATAGCCTTTGCTCAGTAATTCGAGGACTTCCCGTTCCCTGTTTGAGAGCAGTTGAATCACCGGATTTTCTTTGGTCATATTGAATGATTGCAGCACTTTTCGTGCAATTTTCGGCGACATCGGGCTTCCACCTTCATGTAGTTCTACAATGGCTTCCACGATTTTTTCAGGTGTCGTATTCTTGAGAATGTAACCGGTTGCGCCTGATTTCAGGGCTTCAAAAACCTGGTCATTGTCTTCGTAAATGGTAAACATCATGAATTGAATCTTCGGGTCTTTATTCTTCAGTTCGAAAACGCATTCTATTCCGTTTTTCCCTGGAAGATTGATATCCGTGACAACTACATCCGGTTTCAGACCTGGAATTTGCTCAATAGCTGCTTCCGCCGTATCAAAAGAGCCGATCCATTTCAGGCGTTCGTCACTTTCGATTACAGCGCGCAATCCGTTCTGAATGTCCACAATGTCTTCTATGATGCAAATCCCAATCATTTGTATTTGTTCGAAGGGTTAAAAATAGTTCATTAGTCCAACAAATTTTTGATTCAATACTTTATCGAACATCTTTGAACCTTTTGAACATTTTCTATTCAATTATATCAAAATAAAATCTATTTCAAAACTGTCTTTTACAAATTAAGTCGTTTACGTTATTTCAAACAATGAACCTAACGGTTGATGTTACGAAAGCGGAAATTCAAACTCCAGTTTCAATCCGGGAGCTGCGTTTGACAATTCCATGCGCCCGTTTAGTTGCTGCGTTCGCTTTTGCATGGTTTTCATCCCATTCCGGAATTTTTTATCGCTTTCTTCCCCGTTCAATCCCTTTCCGAAGTCTCTGATCTGAATCCGGAGTGTTTCCTTTGCTTCAATCCTGATTTCAACCTTTCCTGTCTGAGCGTGTTTTACAATGTTGTGAAGCGCTTCCTTGAAAATCAGAAAAATATGCCGTCTTGTTTCTCCTGAAATAATGGAATCTGTTTCCACCTCATCCAAATCAATCTGAACGTCAATTTGATTCGTTTCGAGGTATTCCATGGCGTAATATCTTAAATATGCTAGCAAATCGGTCAGTGTATCGTTTTCCATCTTCATGGCCCAGATCAATTCACTCATGTTTTCCACCAGCTCCAATGAGGCTGCATTGATTCGTTCCAGTTCCTGCTGATTATCTTGTTTTCTAAGCGCTTCTTTACTCAGATAGGAAATGCGGGTTAATCCGCTTCCCAGGTCGTCGTGCATGTCATAAGCAATCCGATCGCGTTCGTTTTGTACAGCACGCTGCTTTTCCAAAACTGCCCGCTGTTTTTCTATTTTTCCAAGGAAATACATCCGTGTTACGAAAAATATCAATCCGGAACTTGCGATAAAAACGAGGATTTTAAACCACCAGCTGCGATACCAGGGAGTTTGGACTGTAAAGTGAAGTGGTTCTTTTAAGTAAATCCAGTTTTTTGTTCCCTGAATTTTTGCCCGGAGATGAAAACGATACGTTCCAGATGGCAGGGAAGGAAAATTAACGCTTGAATTCGTTCCAAGTGAAACCCAATAATTGGAAGCTCCTTCCAGCCAATAACTATATTCAACCCGGCTTTTACCTGACGAATTAATAGATGAAAAACTCAATTGAATCGTATTCTGATTCGGGGAAAACGAATATTTCAGATCGTTGCCCAAAAGTTGTTTTTTGTTGGACACCCAAAACTCGTCGATAAAAACTTCAAGATGTTGTTTTTCAACTTTCAGTAATTGATCCGGGTAAAATCGCAGCAAATAATTATCTGAAGCAATCCAAATCATTCCTGTTTGCTCATCAAAATAGGATGTTTGATCGAAGCGTTCAACCGGAAAGCCGTTCCCTACTCCAAAAGATTGAATTTTTTTCAAATCTGTACTTAAACAAGCCAGGCCTTTTTCTGTTCCAACCCACAAGCGTCCGCGATTATCAAAGAGCAGGTTGTAAATGAAATTGGACGGAATCCCCTGTTTTTTCCCGAAAAAGAGCATTTTTTTCGAAGAAACGTCATAACGGGCTAACCCGCCACCGTCAAAACCAATCCAGACATTTCCTTTCTTGTCTGTCGTGATACACAACACAACGCTTTGGTGCTGAAACTTTAAGATGTGTTCGAAATTCAATTCTTCAAAGCGATCCTCCGCCTTGATCCAATGTGTCAAAGTCTGTGTTTTATTACTGGAAAACCAGATATCTCCGTTGGGAGTTTCCGAATAATGAGTAAAGTAGGAACCCGAAAATGTTTTTTTTGCCCGTGAGAAATGTGCCGCCTTTTTCGATTTCGGATTTATCCTCACCAATCCTCCCCCCTGGTTTCCACTAAACCACCAATCTCCGGAACTGTGACGAAATCCGAAAACAACGAGCTCGGATTCTTTGAAGTAATCTTTCAGAAACGTCAATTCTGTGACGCGGTCAGATGGAAGATCAACTTGTTTCAATACAATTCCTTTTCCACCATGGATCAACTTATTCCCATCTTTAAAAACAAACCACGATTCCTTGAGTTTATCCGGATGAAATGCTTCAAATTCTTTATTGCGTTCATTTATTTTAAACACTTCGGCAAAATACTTCGGGGCGAGTATTTCCTCTTTTGAAATCCGGCACAGATTCATCATTGGTTTATCCGAACTAATGGGCAGGTTCCAATAATCAATCAGAGTCGAGTTTTTATTCAGCAAACTAACTCCTTTCAAGCTCGTGATCCACAAATTCTGATAGCGATCCTGAAAGAAATTCGTAATATGATTCGCTCCCAATGAAAAAGGGATATCGGGATGATTTTCATACAAAATGGTTTTGCGGGATAGGATATTCATATGACAAATACCGCGATCTCCACCAATCCAAACCATATCCGGATTGGTTTTGTCGGCAATCATACAATTGGGTAATCCGGGCATTTTGCTTTCAGAAACCTGTGCTCCCCAGGAAAAAATGACTTTCCCGGAATAATCCAATTGGAACAATCCTTTGAAGTAATTGAGAAAATAAATCCATTGATGAGTTGTATCTACATGAAGTAGTCCGTACCCGGAATTGAAAAGTCCGTCGACCGGTAATTCTGTTTCAAAAGTCTTGAATTGTTTTGTTGTGAGGTCGAATAAAAAGTATTCTTTGGCAGAAACGATCAGCCATTTGGACGCGCTCAGCATTTTCAAATGAAGTCCAACGCTTTTAACCTTCAACGGTGGTGCAACGGCTTCCACAACTTCCAGCTGATTATTCAGAATGAAAACCGTATCAAACGAAGGCACTATGATTTTGTTTTGGTCAATGCGGATAAAATCCAGTGCTGGCCGGTTTTTCAAAGAGCGAACAGGTGTCAAATCCTGGGAAATGCAATTCAGAATGAACGCTTTTGCATTCCCCAAAGTTACGATCAAACGATTCGGGGAAATTTCCGAAAATACTTTTGAATTGTCAAGCAATTGTTTTTCACCCAGCATTTCACTCGGGTAATAGGATTTAAAATTCCTGCCGTCGAAGCGATTAATTCCTTCCTGAGTCGCAATCCAATAAAATCCACGGCTATCCTGGGTGATTCCGGTACAAACGGATTCGCACAATCCATCTTTGACGGTGTAATTGACAAATTGCCCCGTATTCGGTTGTGCCCAAATAGCTGCGCAACTGAACAAGTATAAAAACAGAATGTAATTTTTAAACAGCAAACCGTAGCCTTGATTGAATTTGATCAAAACTACGGTTTTAATTTTTTATTTGTATTCCGGAATTTAGATGATTCTGTTTTCAACGCTGCAAGATATCAGCAACCCTTACCAGTCGCGACAATTATTCATAAGATCGTTAAACATCGCTCTATCCGGTAAACACTGAATTGTCCATGGATCTTCAGTCTGTTTTTCGATCTGTAGCAAACTTCTAGCTACTGAGTTTTCAACATTTCGATCCTTTCAAAGAAATTCTTTCGTCTCAATATCGGAAAAACCCAATTTCCCAATATTGGTAAGAGACTGATAATCAGTTATTTCGCCTCATCACATCCCGATCTGCCTCGTCTCTCAAAATCAATCTCAGGGAAGTGTCTCCGGTAATGTATCGCCATGCCCAATTGAAGAAAACGGCAATTTTATTCCGGACACTCAAAATCAGCATTAAATGCAGGGCCATCCAAACCATCCAGGCAAAATACCCCTGGAATTTAAAATTCGGCAGTTCAACTACGGCTTTGTGTTTTCCAACCGTTGCCATTGTTCCTTTGTCCTTGTATTCAAATGGACTGGGTGCTTTTCCGGACCAAAGAGCGCGAAAGTTCATTGCCAGAACACGCCCCTGGTTAATGGCTACATTTGCCAACTGTGGATGCCCTTGAGGATATTTCTCAGTTTCCATGTAGGAAATATCTCCAATAGCATAAATGTTGCTGTAACCTTTCACCAACGAATGTCTGTCAACGGTGTATCGTCCTCTCACCAATTCTGCTTTCTCCAACCCCTCCAGTAAGTTTCCCTGAACTCCGGCTGCCCAAATCACGGTTTGCGTCGGGATAATTTCTCCGGTTTTCAATTCCAGTTTGTGACCGTCATACCCGGAAACAACTGTTGAAGTACGGACTTCCACTCCCATTTTTTCCAAATACCTGCGTGACCATATGCGTGACTTTTCACTCATCGCATTCAGCGTATTCGGGCTCCCTTCCAATAAAATAATCTTCAGCTTCGAAAAATCATAATTCGGATAATCCTTCGGAAGAACTTTGGTTTTCATTTCTACAAACGCACCTGAAAGTTCCACTCCGGTAGGTCCTGCACCAACAATCACCAGATTCATCAACTCTTCCTCTTCCTGCTTGTTGTCTACGAACATGATTTTTTCAAACTTCGTCAGGATCGTATTCCGGATATGAATCGTTTGCTGTGTTGATTTCATCGCCATCGTATGCTTTTCCAGATCCGGGTTTCCGAAGAAATTCGTTCTGCAGCCTGTCGCAATGACCAGTTCGTCGTAGCTGATATCTCCCATCGATGTTTCGATCAGATTATCCTCTGTTCGAATACGCTCTACGGTCGCATATCTGAATTCAACGTTCTTTCTGCGCCTGAAGATTGCTCGAAAGGGAAATGAAATACTTGAAGGCTCGAGGCGTGCGCTTGCTACCTGATAAAACAGCGGTTGAAACATGTGGTGATTTTGTTTATCCACCAGAATTATTTCACAATCAGCCTTCGCCAATTTACGGGCGAGATTCAATCCCGCAAAGCCACCACCTATGATGACTATTTTCTTACGTTTCATGCCCATGAATTTAGGCATTTTCCATGGTAATTCATTCAAAAAAATAACAGAAAATGTATAAAAATTTTAAAAATTTAAACACCTGATTTTTCATTCATTTGGAACAAACCGAACTATTTAAACTTGTAGAACTGCAGTTCGAAATTTTTGATCTTTGCAGAGTTCGGGTCAAAGTAAAAATCAACATTCACAAAATCGAAAGAATTCCATTCAACCAACGGATCGAAATCTATTTCAATCCGTTCCCATTGTTTGATTTCGTTCAGCCTTGCTCCCAGATTCACCACTGTTCTCCCCACCATGCTGTCGTTTTTAAAGCAATAGAAAATAACTGTCGGAACGGAAGATTTTTCATACAAATACATTTCCCCCGTCAGCTTTGCTCCCATCCGGTAAGCATTCAAGCCCGGATTAATCGTCAATGAGTCGCGAAAATTCGGTTTCGGCCACTGACCTTCCCGGAAATCAAAAACCACTTCTTTTTTCATGTCAACACCACCCAACTGAACCGGACGAAGCGGTCCGACCGGAATAATCTTTTCCGGAAGACTGTCTATCCGGCTGTAATACATAAAATTCAGACGGTTATCCGTTTTCAGGAATACATGTTTCCATTTCGGATAATTCATCTCATCAAAGTGAATGATACACTGCTGGAACTGAATTTCGTAAACCTGGTAAACATAACAGGAAGCAACCACAAAAAGACAGATGATTGCTTTATAAAGTGATTTGGAATAATGAAGTAAAAATGCAATCGGCACAGCCAAAACACTGTAGAAATCTACAATCGAACGATACCCCAATGAACCGCCGTAACTCCAGAACCACCAGGAAGACAAGATGTAAACTGCTACGACAAAAAACAGAAAGAACCCGTAAAACAAACGTCGGTTTTTGAAAAAGAGCACGATAAATCCGGGAATGATCAGCAGTAAGAATGGTGCATAAATGAAAATTCCTTTCCGGAAGCCAAACAAAGTAGACCAAAAGTACGGATCGGTAATATTGCTGAATCCTTCATTGCTGTAACCGTTAAACTGAACCTTTCCGAATTGCTGATAACTCGAATATACCTGAATGGATACCGGGATCAAAAACACAGTAAACGCGGCAATCAGTTGTGTTGTTTTACTCAGAAACAGTTGTTTGAACCGTTCCCAAAATGTCTTCGTATCCGGGAACAAAAACGGAACAAGGAGCAAAAACATTCCGTTGGTTGGCCGGATAATCATACTGAGCCCGAACAAAAAAGCGAAGAACAACAAGTGTTTCAACCTGTTTTCGTCAATCCAGAGCAGCAAGGAATAAAACATCCAACTGACTATTGAGAAGGAGAAAATATGCGCGTAAGGCACATCCCGGTAGGAATAAAAACAGAGGTTTGTCCCGATTGCAAATCCGAGGATTGTGATGTAAATGGCGAAATACGAGATCCGGAATCTTTTCAGAATCTGAAAAAGTCCCCACAATCCCAAAACGGAATAGCAAATAATCCCGACGCAGAGCCAAAACAAGTAAGGCCAGCTATAGCCATCCTGAATTTCACCGATCGAGCTGGCATGAATATGTCCGATGGCAAAAAAAGGAGTCAGACAAACAGCCGATCCGCTGAAGTATTTATCTATTCGTCTTCCGTCCGGTAAATAATCAATATTTGCTGTAAATCCGGCATACGGATAACGTACCTGGATCGTGTCGATAAATTCGAAATTCGACGAATGGTAAATGTACCAACGTGGTAAAAAGGCGTAATAACCGGCCCCGTCGGAAAGGATTGGAATGGCTTTATCTTCGTCAAAATGACTCCAGCCATACCTGTGATCTGATTTTGTTCCGAACAAAACGGTGATGGAAAGAAAAAGCAATCCAATCATCCATTTTTTCTGAAGAATCCGTTCCAATGCCGCCATACTTATTGATATGCTTCCTGAATGAGCAAATAATCCAAAATGACCAGTGCCGCCATTGCTTCCACGATCGGAACGGCTCTTGGAACAACACACGGATCGTGTCTTCCCTTTCCTTTTATTTCTGTGGCTTCAAAGGATTCATTGATGGTTTCCTGGGGTTGCATAATCGTTGCAACCGGTTTGAAAGCCACTCTGAAATCAATCGGCATTCCATTGGAAATTCCACCCTGAATTCCACCGGAGTAATTTGTTTTTGTACGTCCGTCAGTTGTAAACAAATCATTGTGTTCCGAACCTTTCATGGAAATGGAACCGAATCCGGAGCCAATCTCAAAACCCTTCACAGCATTGATGGATAGCATTGCTTTTCCCAACTCAGCATGCAGTTTATCGAAAACTGGTTCTCCCAACCCAACCCGAACGCCGGAAATAACACATCTTACCGCTCCACCGATCGTATCTCCTTCTTTCCTGACTTCTTTGATCAACTCTTCCATTTTCAGGGCCAGATCTGCAGAAGGCACACGCACAATATTCGATTCACTGACTTCTTTTAATTCGCTTTTCCATTCACCTTCCCATTTCAGCATTCCGACCTGGTCTACAAATGCATCAATGCGAATTCCTTTTGTCTGCAGAATCTGTTTGGCAATCGAACCGGCAACAACCCGTGAAACAGTTTCTCTTGCGGATGAACGACCACCGCCTCTGTGATCCCTGATCCCGTATTTTTGCTGATATGTAAAATCTGCATGAGACGGGCGAAATGCCTGTTGCATCTCATCGTAATCTCTCGATTTTTGATCTTCATTTTCGATTAGAAATCCAATCGGAGTTCCGAGTGTTTTTCCTTCAAAAACTCCGGATAAGATCTGCAGCTGATCCGGTTCTTTTCGTTGTGTAACGATTGCAGACTGTCCGGGTCTTCTTCGATTCAAGTCTTTTTGAACTTCATTGAGATCCAGGGGAAAACCGGCCGGAATTCCTTCTAAAATTCCACCGATGGCTTTTCCATGTGATTCTCCAAAAGTGGTCAATCGAACCAAATTACCAAAACTTGAACCTGCCATATCTCTTTACATCAATGATTCTGTCAAAAATACTCAAATCAGGGACATAGATTCGCGATTTTATTATGCCATTTTGAAAAATTCAAATTCAAATTGAAATATATTTTCATTTTGAAACAATTGCTTTTCACTTGTCAAACAAGATTACAACCTTTTATATTTCAAGTATCTAAGCTCTGGTTGCTTTCTTTAAAAAACTGTTTGGCAAGACAATTGAATCAACGTTCATACAAACACAAATTTTTGAATTATGAGAATATCAAGCTATTACCGGATTTACATTTTGATGGTTTGTTTTTCGTTCGGCGTTGCAGGATTTGTGAATGCAAAACAGGATCAGCGACCTTACACCCTGCAAAAACAAGCTCTAAAGAAAAACAAGTACTATTATTATCCCAGACAGAATGTGTATTTTGATCCGGTTCAACACGTCTATTTCGTTTGGGAAAAAACACACTGGAAAAGTGTAACACATTTGCCCGAAAGGTATGTTTCAGTCACCCATTCGGATTCTCCGAGATTTGCTCTCTGGATCACTTCGACGCATCCTTATTATTACAATGCGGAGCACCGAAAAACATATTATGAATACCGGATCGCCAAACCGGCAACTGTTCCGAAGGTTCGTATAGAAAGCAAACCGAAGTCAAATGTGAGTTTTCATCTGGAGATTAATCCGCCGCATCCTGTTTACGTGGAAGAACATTATGTAGTGGTTCGTGATCCGACGGTGCATCACCACCATCACGGAAGTGGGCATGGACACGGAAAACACAAAGGTCACGGTCATCATTAGACATCATGAAGTCCTAAAAGCAAAAAAGCGATTCGTAGTGAATCGCTTTTTTATTATCAGCATATGGTTTCTTCCGTTGCTTTGAGTATTTCCCGAACTTCTTCCAGGGTCGGAGCTTCTGCATAGGTTCTCAGAACCGGCTCTGTTCCGGATGCGCGGATCATTACCCAGCGATTATCGTCGATGAAGAATTTCCATCCGTCGATCGTTCCGACGTCACGCACCTGGTATTTTCCGAACGCTTTGTATTCGTTATTCGTGCATTTTGCAACGATTGATTGTTTTAAGTCTTCCGTAATGTGCAAATCGTTTCGTTCAAATTTAAATGCTCCCACGATCGCGTATACTTCGTCGATCAATTGATCCAATGTTTTACCTGATTTCGCCATGTATTCCCAGATGATCAATCCCATCCAGATTCCGTCGCGTTCAGGAATATGACCTTTTACAGCAATTCCTCCAGATTCTTCTCCACCGATCAGTACATCTTCTTCCACCATGATTCCGGCAATGTATTTGAAACCGATCTTTACAACCTGGTATTCCAAACCGTAATGCTCCGCCAGTGTTTTCACGCGCGGTGTTGTACTGAAAGCTGTAACTACTTTACCTGACATTCCTTTATTGGAAACCAAATAATGCAACAACAACAAAATGATATGATGTGAGTCGATAAATTCACCTTTCCCGTTGTAAAGCCCGATTCTATCTGCATCACCATCCGTTGCCAAAGCACACTGAATGTTTCCTTTTGCAAGAATGTATTGCTCCAGTTCTTTCAGATTCTTTTGAATCGGTTCCGGAGCTTGTCCGTGGAAAGAAGGATTGTGTTCGCAATGAAGCAACTGCACATCCGGCAAAATACGACGGATTACATTTTGTCCTGCGCCATACATGGCATCATACACCAGGTTCAATCCTGATTTACGAATTGCTTCCAGGTCAAAATTCTTTTCGATGTGTTCTACGTAACGAGTTTCAAAATCCACGATCTCCAGTTTCCCGGATTTTTCAAAGCTGCTCAAATCCACAGAAGTGTAATCAAAAGGAACTGAATCCGGGATGATGTCTTCGATTTCCTGAACCAATTCAGGAGTCAAAGGACCACCGTAATGTGCTTTTAATTTATACCCGTTGTAAGCAGGCGGATTATGACTTGCAGTAAGCACTATTCCCAAACCGCAACCCAATTGGTTTGCCGCCAACGAAATCATTGGTGTAGAAACAAATCCCTTGGACATTTTTACTTCGATTCCTTCGTGCAATAATACTTTGGCAACAGTTTCCGCAAATAATTCACCTGCAAATCTGCAATCATGCCCTAAAGCAATCTTCGAATTCCAGTCTGATTTCTTCAACCATTGAGCAGTTGCATAAGCCACTCTGGCTACATTTTCTACCGTAAACTCATCCGCGATGATTGCTCTCCAACCATCTGTTCCAAATTTTATTTTTGTTGCCAAATTGATTCAATTTTTATGTGTTCAAATATAGTTATATACTATGAATTCAAGTTCGAAAACGAAGACATATCTATCCTTCCCTTCGGTCCCCTCCAAAGGAGGAAGCTTGAAATAACTTACTAAATCGTTTATTCTTTTGTCCAGATCCGGGTATTCAGATTCAAATCTTCAATTACTCCCGTCATTAACTTCAACATTGAAATTATCACCTTATAATCTTCCTCTTTCAATAAGCTTCCGAAAACAGCAGGTTCAAACAAATCCATGTTATTGAAAACAGCCAGGTAAACCTGGTTATTACGGAATGAAATCGAGATTCTGAACTGGATTTTTTTGCTCATTTCCAGAAGCCGCTCCATCATGGAAAGACTCAGGATATACCGGCATTCCTGTTCGTCTGTGCTGTATACAGCAAATTTCTTTTCAAATTCCGGATTTTCGAGTTTGACCAGATTTCCTGCACGACTCGGATTCCACTGCTGCAGTTTTCGCCCGATTTTCCCCAGGTATCGTTCCATGTAATCAGCGTCGATCATGGTTTCTCCCTGAAAGTTTTTGTGAAAGTCACTCACAAAAAACATTCCTTTGAAGATTGTATGCCAGCTTTCCCGGCGGTTTCCGTTTTTATCCGTACTTACCGTTTTGTATTCCGTGTGAATTTCTCCGAAAGAAAAATCAGTCGCATCAAAAGTTCCCGAAATCGTGTCTTCTGCTTTGTACCGATCATAGCGCTGTGAAAAGATTTTACTTTCCGTGTATTGATCAATCAAACTCTGATTCGGATCATACGCCAGGCGTTCGTCTACAAATTTCACCACCGCAGGGATTACTTTCCCCTTGAATTGCGCTTTAAAATGCTTGTGAAAACGGTTATAACTGATTCCAAGGAAAATTGCCGAACCGATCAGGATCAATCCACCAATAATAAATGACGAACCAAAACCTTTTGCATTGATCGACCCAATCAAAACTACCGTTGCGACAAGGATTGCCAGACAAATGAAAAACCGTTTCCAGAATTTTTTGATAAACGCTTTTCTTTCCGCTTCCAAAACGCCTAAATCGCCTGCAATCATCGTTGCCTGCAATTGCGCAAAATTCATTCCTTCCATCTTTTTAATCGTTGAATTTCAAGTATTCTTTCTTTTCCATCCTGTTTCGTCTTGCAATAACAGACGACGGAAACTGAAGAACCGCATTATTAAAAATCTCGATCGACATGTTGTATGTTCTTCTGGCTGCGGATAACTGCTCCTCCATTTCGTTCATACTTCTTTGCAGCATCATAAATTGCTCACTCGCTTTCAAATCCGGGTAGGCTTCCGCCTTGATCAAAAACTGGCTGAACTGATTCTGTAAATCGTGATTTCCCTGCGCCAAAGCTTCCGTATCTCTTGAACCGGAACGCAAAGCGGTTAATTTTTCCAATAAATCCTTTTCGTGGGTCATGTATCCGCTTACGCAGGACGTTAACTGTGGAATCAGATCGAAGCGTTTCTTCAACATCACATCCACGGATGCAAAGGCATTTTCAACCTGATTTTCTTTGGCGATCAATCCGTTTTTAATGACGATGACTGCAATAACAAAGATCAGAATGATAACTACCGGTATAACAATTAATAGCATATAGGTGTTTTTTTGCCGAAGATAATCAGAGTACAAAAAATACTCTGAAAAATCGAAGTTTTTTTAAGTTGCTGAAGTATTAAATTTATGTGTCCGAGGGAAAAATCGCCGGTCAATTTATTCTAACTCCTCTATTTTCATCCGAATCTTATGATTATATTCCTTAACTTTTAGCGTATTCCTTTACCAAAACGTAGCAAGATGATTAAGCATACCAGTGGTTTCACAACTAAAACAGCTAATTCAGGAACAGAACAAGCCATTTTTTACAATCTGTTCCAGGAGGATGAAAAACCGGCAAAAGCTACCGTTCTCATTTTACATGGTATGCAGGAACACAGCGGACGCTATACTGAATTTGCGCAGTTTCTTTCTGAAAACGGATATGCCGTTTTGACTTACGATCATGCCGGACATGGAAAAACAGCTGCTTCAAAAGCCCATCACGGTTATTTTCATTCAAACAATGCGGCAAAACGCGTAGTGGATGATGCCGAAAAGATGGCGGAATTCCTGGAACAAAGTTTTCCAAATGTTCCGCATTTTGTCCTCGGACATTCTATGGGTTCTTTTATCACACGCTGCTTGCTGCAACAAGCTCATCACCGGTTTGACGGAGCCGTTATTGTGGGGACGGGCGGAAAACAATTCATCGCTCCGGTAGCGCGTTTTGTGTTTTCAATCCTCAACGCGGTTGCACCGAAAAAAAGAAGCGAAAAATTGAACCGGTTTTTCAATAACCTGAATAATAAGCGTTTTAAAGGTGATCAGGATGCATCCGAAACAAGCTGGTTGAGTGTGAATAAAGCCAACAGACAAGCTTTTGTAAAGGATGAACTTTGTGGCATTCCATTTACGCATAACGGGTTTCATACCTTGCTCACGCTGAACGTACAAGCAACCAAAGCGAATTGGGCAGGCAACATTCCGAAAGATCTGCCATTCCTGTTTGTGAGTGGCGCGGAAGATCCGATCGGCGATTTCGGCAAAGGAGTGACGCAAACGGTCGACCAGCTGATCCACGCAGGTTTTTCAGATACCAGCATGATTCTTTACCCGGAAATGAGACACGAAATCCTGAATGAAGACGTGAAACACCAGGTTTTTCAGGATATTCTTCATTGGCTGGAAAAACATGATGCCATGAAATAAAAAATCCCCTGGATAGTATTAAATACAGGGGATTTGATGTTATTTTGTAGCTGTCAGCGAAAATGGCGGGATTTTTCACTCGTTATTTCGATCCTTAAAACAACAGAAAACACAATTTTATAAAATTGTGTAGAAAGTCTGTTTTTACTAGCGTTTCCAGATGATTTTATTGTGTTTTCATTGATTCACACACCATCTAAATCTCCCCAAATACTTTCCACAATCCTTATTTCTCAAAACTCAGAATTGTTTTTTCAATAATTGCTACGCATTCCAGCAATTGTTCTTCCGTCATCACCAACGGCGGAGCAAAACGAATAATATTTCCGTGTGTCGGCTTAGCAAGCAATCCGTTATTTTTCAATTCCACACACAAATTCCAGGCAGTTTTACTTTGTTCCGTATCGTTTACGATGATTGCATTCAACAATCCTTTTCCACGTACTTTCACGATCAAATCTGTTTTTTCAATGATCTGATTCATTTTTTCACGGAACAGCTTTCCTAAACGCTCCGAATTCTCAGCCAGTTTTTCGTCTGTTACTACTTCCAAAGCTGCAATGGCCACTTTAGCTGCCAAAGGATTTCCTCCGAAAGTAGATCCGTGTTGTCCTGGTTTGATCACCATCATGATCTCGTCGTTCGCGAAAACAGCCGATACCGGGTAAACACCTCCTGAAATTGCTTTCCCCAGAATCAAAATATCCGGTTTTACATTTTCGTGGTCAACTGCCAATAATTTTCCTGTACGTGCAATTCCTGTCTGAACCTCATCAGCAATAAACAGAATCTCATTCTTTTCACAAATGGCTTTCGCACCACTCAAATATCCTTCGTCCGGAACATACACTCCTGCTTCCCCCTGAATCGGCTCCACCAAAAAACCAATAACATTCGGTTGTTTCGCAGCTTCCGCCAAAGCATCCAAATCGTTGTAAGGAATGCGGATAAATCCGGGTGTAAACGGTCCGAAGTTCATATTTGCATCCGGATCGCTCGAGAAAGAAATGATCGTTGTGGTTCTTCCATGGAAGTTTTGTTCACACACAATAATCTGCGCCTGATTTTCTGCCACTCCTTTTTTCTCGTACCCCCATTTGCGGGCTACTTTAATCGCTGTTTCAACGGCTTCAGCTCCGGTGTTCATCGGAAGCACTTTGTCGAAACCAAAATATTCAGCTACAAATTTCTCGTAAACTCCTAATGTATCGTTATAAAATGCTCTTGAAGTCAAGGTCAACGTTTGCGCCTGATCTGTCAACGCTTTTACAATCTTCGGGTGACAGTGTCCCTGGTTTACGGCAGAATATGCAGAAAGAAAATCAAAATACTTTTTGCCTTCCACATCCCAAACGTATACACCTTCTCCTTTAGAAAGAACGACCGGAAGCGGATGATAATTGTGTGCTCCATAACGGTCTTCCAACTGCATCAATTCTTCCGATGACAATTTGTCTAATGTTACCATAATATTACTTTTTTAAAGCTTAATATTACTCGTCACGGAGAGCAATCATCCTTTCCTCATTTGCAGTCGCGGGAGAGAAATCATCCCTGAGAGCTACAAAGATATATAAATATTCAGGTTTTAAAAAAACGAGCGGGTTCAGAAATAACTTTCCCAAAAAGTCCTCAATCCGTTAGGAATCATTGACTCATCTGCGAATTAATCCGGATCGAAGGCAATTATTTCGTAGCTTTGCCCAACTATAAAACACAAAACGCTTGAAAAAAGTACAATTTTCCAAACCGCAAGGTGAATTTTTCTCTACGCTGAGAAAGTCTGTTCAAAACTACTTTGATGAAAATCAATTAGAAACTTCCGGGAACTGGAAATTGTATCTGAAGACCGCCATCATCATTACAACGTATGTTGCGATCTATTTAACGATCATGCTTTTGCCGATTCCGGGATATGTTGCATTGTTGTTATCTGCTTTATTAGGTTTTGTCCAGGCTTTGGTTGGATTCAACATCATGCACGACGCTTGTCATGAGGCGTTTTCAAAAAAGAAAAACGTCAACTACTTTTTCGGATTATCCATGAACGCGTTGGGTAGTGATGCTTTTATGTGGAGACAAAAACACAACCTGGTACATCATACGTATACCAACATTGACGGAATTGATGACGATATTTCCAAAACGCCGTTTCTGCGCATGAGTGATACGCAACCACGTTATAAAGCACATCGTTTTCAGCACATTTACCTTCCGTTCTTATATGGTATTTCGACTATCTACTGGGTTTTGGTAAAGGATTTCGAAGATTATATTTTGGGTTCGCGTTTCAATGTGGAAGTTGGCAGAATGAAGCCTATTGATCATGTGATGTTCTGGACAACCCGTATTATCTACTTCGGACTTTATTTAGTTCTTCCTGCATTCGTTTGGGGAATCGGCTGGACCATTTTGGGTTTTGTTTTGATGCACATGATGCTTGGATTGACGATGTCTTTCGTCTTTCAATTGGCTCACGTGGTTGAAAACGTGGAATTTGAACATTGTCATTCGAAGGAATTGATCATTGAAAACGAATGGGCGGTTCATCAGTTGGCTACCACCAGTGATTTCGCAGTTGATAATAAGGTTGTGAGCTGGTTTGTCGGCGGATTGAATTACCAGGTGGAACATCATTTATTTCCACGTATTTCGCATATTCATTATCCGGCAATTCAAAAGATTGTAGCAAAGACCTGCGAGGAATACGGCGTAGACTATTATTACTATCCAAGCACCCGAAAGGCTTTGGCTTCTCATTTCAGACATATGAAGCGTTTGGGGAAGAAATGTGTGCTTAAGCCGCAATTGAATATCGAAGAATAAACCGCACTTTTTTGTTCCAGGGTTTACAACCCTGGAAGGGTCATTTCTATGAGAATTGTATACTGATGCGCACGCGCAACCATCATATTTCTATCAAAACAAGTTAATCTATCGCTGCAGCCCACTGCACCTGGAAATACTGTTTCCCGAACCACAATTCAAACGCTGGATCCAGAAACTCATAAATTCCGGTTTCTTCCTTAATAATCATGTCACGTCCTTCCAGTACCAAACGATTTTTGGAGACGTTTCGCGGTGTTCCCAAACTATAATTGCGCATCACTCCGCCAGCTGTCAACTGTTTCTCTTTTTGATAAATGGCTTTCAGCAAATTCACCTGTGTAGCACTCATTCCTTCTATTTCACGTTGATACAACGGTTGATTTGCGAAGATCAATTCGGTCAATGCATTTTGGATCGTTTGTTTGTTTACAGGTTCCTGCCGGCTATGATTCCATACGTAATGGGAAAGTTGCTGCACATACCACGAATGATTCTTCATCAAACGGGGAATAATGGTTGCAATTTCCTTAGAAATCTGTTTTCCCGTCTTCTTAAAACTGGTCTGGATAAATTTAACCCACGCCTCTTCTGAAATCTTTGGTAACAACATCAAATCCCCGAAACGATAAAAGGGTTTCGACGGATTATTAAAAATCTCTTCCAGCATATGTCTCCGGCTTCCAAACAAACAGTAAGAAACCAGCTTTTGCCGCTGCCAGATGGCGCGCATTTTCTTTTCCAGCGATTCATACTCCAGCAGATTCGTTAGGTTTTGAAACTCATCCAGGCAAATCACCAAGCGAATTCCTTTTTCCTTTGCAATACGTTCCGGAAGATTCAGAATTTCATCGGCAAATTCGCGCACCTTTTCATGTTCGTATTTGATGGTGAAGTCCAAATGAGGATTTACACCTACGTGAACCGTTGGGACCAGGTTAGACAGGAAATTTTTGGTGTCGTGCAACCAATCTTCCCATTTGGTAGAAGTTGCCTTGATGATTTCCCGCGTAAATAATTCGAAAAAATCCAATTCATTGTTTACCGTAAACAAATCGAGCAGAACAGTTTTACATTTTTTCTCCGATTTATTGATGTCAATTAAAACACGCTCTACCAATGAAGATTTTCCCCAACGACGGGGAGAAATGAGAATGGTATTGATTCCACCAAGCAGGTTTTGTTTGAGGCGACGCGCCTCATTTTCCCGGTTGGTATAAGCTTCAATACTGACGGTGTTCCCGAAGATAAACGGGGAATAGATTTCCTGCATAGCGATTAGATTTTAATCTAAAAATACGGTTTTTTTCGGCAAAATCCTACTCAATTACACCCTAAGATACAGTTTTTTTTGATATTTAATACTAAAAGGTATTATACCTAAAAGTATAATACCCAAAGGTATAATTATTACGAATTACGTCAATTCCTCTCAGTCGCTGACAACAAAAAAGTCCCAGCTTTCACCAGGACTTCTCTATCTATTTAAAACAATTTCGGCTGATCATCCGGATCATCGGGATCTTTGGTCAAATCCCATTCAATGGTCGGATGATCATTCCCTCCATTTTCACCGGAATCTCCGTCGTTCGTATCTTCGTCCTCCGGGTTTTCAATTTCCAGTTCCAATGGTTCTTCATCCGGCCACGGTTCCGCACCTTCAATTTCATGCGTCAGGACAACTTCTTTAACCTTCAGCTTCGTCAACTGGTTTCCTTGTGCTTTCATTCCTTTCACATCAATGAAATCTGCCAGGGAAATTTCGTTATCCGGAAGGTTTTTGGTTTCCTTCAGCAATTTGTTATAGACAATTCTGACAACCGGTCTGAATGCCGTTGAAACGCAATCCAAATAAGAACCTTCGGTTTCAGAAATGTAACTTACCCGCTTATCGGTCGTGATTTCACATACAAAACGTTTTACGTAATGCAGGTCTTTCTCACCATCGTAATAAACAGCTGAAATCGGTCGGTCTGTGACCCATTTTTCAATGTGGATCATGTCTTCGTCGAAGTGGTTTGCCAAATCGAAAGTCGACAACCTGTAATCTCCGTTTTTGTACAAAGTCAAAATGCGGTCTTCACCTTTGAATGAGCCCAGGAATTTCCCTCTTCCTTCGTCATTCAAACGTCCAACAACCGTGTCGTACCAGATTTTACGCGCCGCCAGGGTTGACCCCCCGACTTCTTTCTGTGTAATCTTCTGTACAATTTCCTTCGTTACGCGATTTCCGGCTGATTGACGGCCTTTGATCAACAAGTCTCCCAAATCCATATCAAAACGCAAACGCTTCAAATGCGGACGCGGACGAAGCATCACCGTTACCACTTCACGTTCTCCATTCGGATGAACTGAAAAATACAACAGTTTTGATCCTTTGATTCCGCGGGTCAAATCATATTCCGTATCGCGTGTCACCGAATTCACGAAAAACCGTTTCATCATAGTAGCGCCACCAGCTCCATCCTGGTACATCACGTGATAAATCGTGCGTTTATCTCCTTTTTTCCAAACATCGGCATGGACAATTCCTTTCCCGACGAATTTCTTCTCCGATACTTTTGTGACAATGAATTTCCCCGTATCGAAGAAAACAATGATATCATCAATTTCGGAACAATCGTTAACCGCTTCCGTTTTCTTCAAGCCCCAGCCGATGAATCCTTCGTCGATATCGACATACAACTTGCGGTTTGCGATAATTACTTTCGTTGCAGCAATGTTATCAAAGACTTTCATCTCTGTTTTACGCTCCTTTCCTGCTCCGAAACGCTTTTTCAGATCTTTGTAATATTCGATTGCGTATTCAACGAGGTTTTCCAGGTGTTTTTTAACCTCTTCCATTTCCGCCTCCAGCTTCGCGATTAACTCGTCTGCTTTGTCGGAGTCGAAACGCGTAATGCGGATCATCGGAATCTGTGTCAGGCGCTGTAAATCTTCATCTACAATCTCACGGATAAAGTGCTTTTTAAATTTCTCAAAGCGTTTATACATGTACTGGAACAAGTTCTCTTTATCGGAATACAACTTAAAGTCGATGTACATTTCTTCCCGGATGAAGATCTTTTCCAGGGTCGAAAAATGCCATTGTGCTTCCAATTCTGCCAGACGGATTTCCAACTCACGTCTTAACAAGGTCAGTGTATTATCCGTATTCACTTTCAGAATCTCGGAAACTCCCATAAAACGCGGAGTGTCTCCATCAATTACTGAAGCATTCGGTGAAATGGAAACCTCACAGTCTGTGAATGCATACAAGGCATCAATCGTTTTATCGGGAGAAACTCCGGGAGCAAGATGAATCACAATCTCAGCTTCAGCTGCCGTATTGTCTTCGATCTTCTTCACTTTGATTTTTCCCTTATCATTCGCCTTGATCACACTTTCGATTAACGAAGAAGTTGTGCAACCAAACGGAATTTCATTGATGATCAACGTTTTGTTGTCGATCTTTTTGATCTTTGCCCGGACACGTACTTTTCCACCTCTCAATCCGTCATTGTAGTTGGTAAAATCCGCCATTCCCCCATTCAGGAAGTCCGGGAAAATCTCCACTTTCTTTCCACGCAAATGGTTGATCGACTGGTCAATTAATTCAATGAAATTATGAGGAAGAATCTTACATGCCATTCCTACTGCAATTCCTTCCGCCCCTTGAGCAAGAAGAATCGGAAATTTTACGGGAAGATTGTCCGGTTCTTTGTTCCGTCCGTCATAACTCAAAAGCCAATTCGTTGTTTTGGGATTAAATACCACGTGACTCGCAAACTTGGAAAGACGCGCTTCAATATAACGCGGAGCAGCAGCTCCATCACCCGTCAATGTATTTCCCCAGTTTCCCTGGCAGTCGATCAATAAATCCTTTTGCCCCAGCTGCACCAATGCATCTCCGATGGATGCATCTCCATGCGGGTGATACTTCATGGTATTCCCGATAATGTTTGCTACTTTGTTGTAACGTCCATCATCCAATTCCTTCATGGAATGCAGAATTCTTCGCTGAACCGGTTTGAATCCGTCATGCAAGGATGGAACAGCACGTTCCAATATAACGTACGAAGCATAATCCAAAAACCAATTCTCATACAATCCGCCAAGCGGAATGATGTTTTCATCTACATGGTTTTTCTCAAAAGGACTTGACTCATTCGATTCCTGACCATCATCATCTCCTAAGTTATCGGAGTTGTCATTTTCAGGATCGATCGGTCCGATTTCGTCTTCACTCATATTATTCGGTCTTTAATCAAAGATATTTCAGGAGTATCCTCCCCCTCAATCCCCCTCCAAAGGGGGAAGTTAAAACTTCCTTTCTCACAAAAATCAGAAGTAAAACAGCTATTTATCGAAAACAAATCCTCCACACCGGAATTCCGAATCAACTTCCCCTTTGGAGGGGGCAGGGGGAGAAAATTGTTTACAATCATTTTCTAAGAAGCTTTTTCGATTGGTTCGGTATTTTCATCTTCGGACGAAAGATCTTCTGCTTTATCCACATGCTTCTCCTCGTCTTTCTCGACACGCAAGTTTTCGATAATGAAATCTTGCCGTTCCGGGGTGTTTTTTCCCATGAAATAAGACAAAATCGAATCGATTGATGCGTCTTTGGTCAACAAAACCGGTTCCAGACGGATATCGTCTCCGATAAAGTGCTTGAACTCATCCGGGGAGATTTCTCCCAATCCTTTAAATCGCGTAATCTCCGGATTTTTACCCAATTCCGCTATGGCATTCCGTCTTTCTTCTTCGGAATAACAGTAGATTGTCTTTTTCTTGTTTCTTACACGGAACAAGGGTGTTTGAAGTACATACACGTGATTTCGTTTCACCAGATCCGGGAAAAATTGCAGGAAGAAGGTCAATAACAACAAGCGGATATGCATTCCATCCACATCGGCATCGGTAGCGATTACGATGTTGTTGTAACGCAGGTTGTCCATGTCTTCTTCAATGTCTAAAGCCGCCTGGATCAGGTTAAATTCTTCGTTCTCGTAAACCACTTTTTTGGTCAGACCGTAACAGTTCAAAGGCTTACCGCGCAATGAGAATACTGCTTGTGTATTGACATCTCTCGATTTCGTAATAGACCCGCTTGCAGAATCCCCCTCGGTAATGAACAAAGTCGTCATTTCACGCTTGTCATCCTTCAAATCGGTTAAATGCGATCTGCAATCACGCAATTTCTTATTGTGTAAGCTTGCTTTTTTCGCCCTGTCACGCGCTAGTTTACGAATTCCGGATAATTCCTTGCGTTCGCGTTCCGATTGCTTGATTTTCTTTTCCAGCGTATCGGCAACTTCCGGATGACGATGCAGGTAATTGTCCAATTTATCTTTCAGGAAGTCATTGATAAACGCCCGCATGGATTTTCCTTCCGGCTCGATTTCCTGGGAACCTAATTTTGTTTTCGTTTGTGATTCGAATACCGGTTCGATGACTTTCACGGCAATTGCAGCAACAATCGACTGACGAATATCCGAAGCATCGTAATCTTTCTTGTAAAAATCGCGGATTACTTTTGCGATTGATTCTCTGAAAGCACTTTGATGCGTTCCACCCTGAGTAGTATGCTGACCATTCACAAACGAATAGTAATCTTCTCCATAGGTTTTTCCGTGTGTGAATGCGACTTCGATGTCATCGCCTTCCAAATGGATAATCGGGTATAACGGATCTCCATCCATGTTGTCTTCCAACAAATCCTTCAACCCGTCTTTGGATTGGTATTTTTCTCCGTTGAAATAAATAGCGAGTCCACGATTCAGATAGCAATAATTCCAAAACATCTTAATCAGGTAAGGCATTTTGAATGCAAACTTTTTGAAAATCGTTTCGTCGGGGATAAACTCAAAATATGTTCCGTTCACTTCAGTTGTTTTCTCCAAAGGAGAATCTTCCGTCAGCTCACCGCGGGAAAAAACGGCTTGTTTCTTCTCCCCGTCACGAACAGAGTACACCATGAAATAGTCACTCAATGCATTTACGGCTTTCGTTCCGACCCCGTTCAATCCAACGGATTTCTTGAAGGCTTTCGAATCGTATTTTCCACCGGTATTGATCTGAGAAACACAATCAATTACTTTCCCCAGGGGAATTCCACGTCCGTAATCACGAACAGAAACTTTCCCATCCTTCACTTTGATATCGATGCGTTTTCCATTTCCCATGACAAATTCGTCAATGGAATTATCGACAATCTCTTTCACCAAAATATAGATCCCGTCGTCAGCCGAAGCTCCGTCTCCCAATTTCCCGATATACATACCGGGTCTGAGGCGAATATGCTCCTTCCAATCGAGTGATCGTATATTGTCTTCAGTATATTGATTTTCAGCCATAATAACGGATTCTGTGCGATTAACAAATTTAGCAAGGATTCTCCTTTATCCAACACTGTTTTTCAGGAGTTATGAACGATTTAAGGTTAATTTCACAAAAAGGAATAATACCTTTTTCTTGGTATTGTTTAGAACTGTTCTAAATAATAATTTTACCAAAAACAAACAGCATGTGTCATTACAAAACTATCAGCAACAATTCGTTCGGATGTCTGATCCAATGTAAAAACTGCGAGCAGTTTCATTTGGGCTTTGGCAACGTTGTTCTCGTTCTCTCATACGATGAATTCATTCGTCTGACAGACCAGGTGCACAACATTCACTCCATGCATTACGAGGAGAAAAAAGAAAATAACGAGAAGATTTACATGCACACAGACAACACCAGGATGATCCTCGCTTTCACACCGAAAGAATGGATTCAATTATATCAATTGCTTGAAGAATCGCGCTTTATGCTTTACGCCAATGAACTGATCGACCAGGATTAATTGTTTCTTTTGAGCCAGCCTCTTTTCCAGAAAATAAAGATCAATACCGCGCTGATAAAGATCATGATCCCCCAAATGAGGTGATAACCGTATTTCCAGGATAATTCGGGCATGTTTTCGAAATTCATCCCGTAAACTCCCACCACAAATGTCAAAGGAATAAAGATTGCGCTGGTAACTGTCAAAACCTTCATGATTTCATTCATCCGCTGTCCCTGGATCGCATAGTACAAATTTGCCACCCCGTCCAGCATCTGTTTTTTCGCTTCGATCTCTTCGATCAAACCGTAACACGTATCTTTCAACTCCCGGAAATAATGAATATTGTCTTCGATGATCAGTTCATTCTCAACCCGGTCTAACTGCCCCATCAAGTCTTTCATCGGGAACACAATCTTTCTCAGATCAAGCAGTTTTCGTTTTTCCCATTCCACTTTCCGGAGCACTTCACTTTTCGGATTCCGAAGCACTAATTTATCCAGCATTTCAATGTTTCCACCAATTTCTTCCACCACTTCCGAGTAGTTATCAATAATCGCCTCCAGCATTCTGAATAGCAAAAAATCAGGGCCTTTGAAACGTATTTTCCCCCTTTTGTATTCGATGCGTTCGCGAACCGTCGGAAAGTGATCCGACTGCTTTTCCTGAAACGAAATCAGGTAATTATCCCCGATAATAAAACTGATCCGCTCTTTTTTCAGGTCGTAGTTATTTACCCCTTCTTTTGGCAATGCAGAAACAATACTAAAAAATACGTATTCCGAATATTCCTCCAAACGGGTTCGCTTGCTTTGGGCAAATAAATCTTCCTGCAGGATTTTATCCACACACAATTTGTCGCACAACTTGAGAATTGCCTCTTTATTTTTCATGGAATGAAAATTCAACCAATAGGTAGAATTCATATCCTCAAACGGGTTAAAGTTTTCCGCAAAATAATCCTCCGAATTCTTCTCCAGGGAATAAGCATCCAAATTATACTTGTAAAGTTGAACCGCTTCTGACATACAGCGAAAATAATGTTTTTCTGTCAATTCGAGTAGCGAAATATCATGAAGCTGTATCGAGAATGACAGAACAAAAAAAGCCCGTCCCGATGCGCTTCACACTCGACAGGACATTAAAAAAACACGCTTTAATCATTGCATCCGACCGATAAAAAAGTATTTTAAACGAATTGGCACACGAGTTGTATTATTGAGAAAAACAACCTTATGAAAATATTGGTGATGATGAATTCCATTCGGCGCAGTAATGAACAAAGCGAAACAGTTCAATAGACCAAAAAAACTCAAAGATATCAAATTGAATTTTTTAAACTTTTGAATACCTGAACGGATTCAGCTTCTTACCAGAAAGAAACATCAAATCACCGGCATCTCACATCAAGAAACTAAAAAACCATATGAAACCTTTCATTTTAAGTCTTTTGTTGTTTCCCTTTTTTGCACTTTGCCAAAAAGACACATTGGTCGTAGAAATCATTTACGGTTCCAAACCACTCACAAAAGGCGGAGCACACTGGTTCGGAGGAAAGCTCGGCGGACATATCGGACTTCGGATCGGACAAGACAGCGTGATGCATTTTATTCCCGGAGGAAAAGTCAACGCCACCAATATGAATTCCGATATCGGCCAATATGTTATCTCCAGTGAAAAGCAGTTTTACAGAACATTTTATTGTGACACCACCAAAACCTGCCGGATTTTCATCCCCGTTACACCGACTCAAAAACAGGAACTTTTACTTGCCTCTGCACCATTTCTACAAAAAGGACCGTATCCTTATGCCTTCTTCGGAATGCGCTGCGCAGCCGCTTGTTATCATTTACTTTCTCTCGGTAAAGTCACAAAGAAATTATCCAGAAGCCGCATGACCTGGAAATTTTTCTATCCACGCAAATTGCGGAAGTTTTTGTTTAAAGAAGCTGGTAAAAACGGTTGGATTGTAAAACACTCAATGGGTTCTTCCAAACGGAAATGGGATCACGACTAATTGAGCATTGAAAAGAACTTCGTTTCATCTACTTTTCAATTCAACAGTTGCTGATATCTATTAAATTCCTTCACATTGGAAGAGCGCTTGATTGCGGAAAGCACTTTCAGTTTTTCATGCTTGGTTAAATGCCAGGACAAGCTGATGCGGTCTTTCTGCAATTCTCTCAGATTCAGGTTTACCGTTTGAATCGGAACATCGTATTTATCCACAATCAAATCCAGTACATCACCTTGATCATAATCCTGAATGCGCGGAAAATTCGTGAACACATTCGAAATCGGAGCCGTAAACTTATCAAACAAACTGAACGAACGCGTTTGCTCCTGGTACATAATCCGCTTATTATCCCGAATCTGCAAAATCACCACACCACTTGTGTTTTTCCCTATCCAGGACTCCAGCTTCATCAACCAGCGAACCGTAATTTTCGTCCCGAAATTATCTCTTGCCCCCGCATCCATTAATTGAATCTCAGGAGTTGTCGGCAAACTCGTCATCGGAAGCACATACGGAAAAGTTGCATTCATTCTCAAGGCAGAAGACAAATGCAGTTTAGCCGCATTCTGACCTTTCAACAAGGCATGAAGATCAATATTTTCCTGGATATGATTCGTTTCTGCAGCCGGTGAAGCCGAATCCATTAAGAAACTTAAGCCCAAAGACGAAATCATGATTCTGCGTCCGTCATTGACTACTGAAGGCGTCAGAATGACATTCGGGATAATTCCTTTCTTTTCGAAAACTTTGTAATAATACAAGGGTTTACCCAAACGCTGCCCCGTATTTTCATTCAAATCCGCTTCAAAAGCCATTGCACGGTCGTAACTATACTCCGAATTATCCAATCCCGATTGATAACGGAAGAACAAATCATTGGTCGAAGCTGCAAAAGCCAATTTATTCAGTAAATCCTTTGAAATCTCTTCAAAATACTTCGGATCACTGAAGTTTACTTTTCCTGTCTGGTAATTTTCCAGCAGCAAGGAACGATAATAAGACGCCCCGACTGTTCCTCCAGAAGCTCCCGTAATCATCGCAATGTGTTTGGAAGATTTAAAATTACTCAGAGAATCACACACCCGAAGTACCTGAAACACCCAGGAAGCGCTTCTCGAACCTCCTCCGGAAGTATTCACAATCACCAGCAAAGGCTTTTCTTCCCCGGTTTTCTGCTTCCAGTTTTCCAAATACGTCACATATTGATCATAATCGTCTTTCCGCATCTTCGCATCCTTACTGAAAGTATAAATGACAGAATCGGAATACAAATCTGCTTTTTTATAGCTCAAACCATATGCCTGGGTCTGAAACTGGAAAATCTCGCCGCTTTCGGAAAAGAAATTCATGATCAGGAAAATCAAAATAATCACCGGATATGCCCACACCCTGAGCCAGGTCATCAGCGCACTCAACAACATCAAAATGATCGTCATCAGAAGAACCACGCTCACTCCGGCCGGAACATCCAGGAAAGTTTTCCCGCCGAAGAGTCCGATTAAAATGAAAGTCAAAATGGTTGCAATTTCAAAAACAGTGGTCGAAATCCGGTTTTGATCAAACACTGATTGCAACAGCGATTGTGCATAATGTTTGGTAGAACGGCATTGCTGAATCCGCATTCCCCTTCCCACATAAAAATACAAACGCTGCTTGTTGGCACTTTTTACTTTAATCCTGTTCCCTTTCCCGAAACGCAGCCAACGCTCGCTCCTGGTAGGTTGAGCCGCACTGAACCGTCTCAATTCAAACAGGTTTTTATTGATCGGAAAGAAATAGAGCAACGAAACGCCTACAAACAGGAAGAATCCAACCAAAAAGCCCAATCCGAAGAGAATCACATTCGTCCAGGATTCAAACTCTTCCATGCGCTGAAAACGAATGATCCGAATGAGGAAATAGATAATAAACGTCGTCGGAATAATGCCGTTGTTGATGCAAAAACGGACAAACGGTTTATTCACCATTGCCAGAAAGGGAAAACGGGACGCCAACCGCATATAGGAATACGAATGAAAAGCCATCGTCAGCCCTCCGAATGAGAAACCAATAAGCAGGAACGAAAAAAAACTGGTATTTCCCTGGTATTCAGGAGACAAAAACAAATAAGACAAGCCAAATCCAACTCCGATCCGGTCCGAAATCAGCAGAAAAAACAACACCCAGTAAAAAAGGGCCAAGAGATTGTGTTTTAAATGATGGACCAGCAAAACCAAAGGAAAAAACACCCGAATGAATCGCAATGTACTATAGGTTATGTCTCGAAATGTCGCCACAAATTGAATATACGAATTAAACGTGATGTTTATGGTACTCTTTCACAAAATCCGTCACCAAATAGGTTAATGATTTCCCCACAATGATCTCATCGGTTTCTGTTTTAGGTGCAGCTTCCGGCAAATGCAGGTAACACACCTTTTCCAGAGAGGCCATTTTCCGCACATAAATCCGTGCCTGGTCCACCGTAATTCCGGAAGGAGTAAAAGCACTTGAAGGCATAAACGCAATTGCATCCATATCCAACTCCACTCCCATCAGATTCTGAAAGTGCGAATCATACACCTTGTCGATATCTGCCTGAAACTTGAATGGTTTCTCCAGCCAGGATTCGTAAAATGTAAAAAAGGCATTCATTTGCTTCAACTGATCCAGGATAAACTGATTATTGTAAGATTCATGTAACCCGATAACGGAATAATGACTTAAAAAATTGTATTCGAAGGCATAAGAGAACGGATTTCCGGAGTGCCGCCCTTCCATCATACGCATATCTGCATGCGGATCGAGGTTCACAACCGAAATTGCGCGTTGTTTGGATTCGGAAACTCCTTTGATAATCGGATAGGCATTGTTGTGTCCGCCACCAATTACAATCGGGATTCCGCCCGTATCTACTACCTCTTTCACCCAGG
>NZ_JASLCN010000048.1 GCF_030151805.1 Fluviicola sp. | reverse complement strand
AGGTTTAATGTTCCGGCATGAATCAACTGGTTGTTTTTCATTCCCAGGTCAAGCGCATCCTTTAATTTTAATGCCGGTTCCTGCGAAAATGCATTTCCTAAACCGAATGCAACAAACAACGGAAGTAAAACAGCGGTTTTTCCACTCAATTTGAGTTTTCCCCGCTCAAAAAAGATGTACAGAACGGGCAATACCACCAAAGTCAGGAAGGTTGCCGTAATCAATCCACCGATTACAACCGTTGCCAATGGTTTTTGCACTTCTGCTCCGGCACTGGTACTCAATGCCATCGGAAGAAATCCGAGTGAGGCAACAGAAGCCGTTAAAAGTACCGGTCTCAAACGCACTTTTGTTCCTTCGCGTACGCGTTCCATGACATCCGTCATTCCGTCCGTTTTCAGTTGGTTGAAATAACTGATCAACACGATTCCGTTGAGTACCGCCACTCCGAAAAGTGCAATAAAACCTACTCCGGCCGAAATACTGAATGGCATATCGCGCAGCCAAAGCGCAAAAACTCCTCCGATAGCAGAAAAAGGAATCGCTGTAAAAATCAGAAGCGATTGTTTGACCGAACGGAATGTGAAATACAGCAAGACAAAGATCAGCGCCAACGCAATCGGCACTGCAACTGACAAACGTGCTGATGCCTGAACCAGGTTTTCAAACTGACCACCGTAGGTTACAAAATATCCCGCAGGAAGCTTCAGATTTCCATCCAGTTTTTTCTGAATTTCAGTCACGACACTTTCCACGTCGCGACCTCTGACATTAAATCCTACCACAATGCGGCGTTTTCCGTTTTCGCGGCTTATCTGCATCGGTCCCGGTTCGTAATCAATATCGGCAACCTGTTCCAGCGGAATCTGACTTCCAGAAGGAAGCGTGATATACAATGTTTTCAGATTTGAAATGTCTTTGCGGCTGTCTTCCGCCAAACGAAGTACAATATCGAAACGTTTTTCTCCTTCGTAGACCACTCCGGTTTTTTCTCCCGCAAACCCGGTGCGAATGACTTTGTTCAAATCACCGACATTCAATCCGTAAAGTGCCAGTTTGTCTTTGTTGTAGCGAACTGTAATTTGCGGCAAACCGGCAACGCGTTCCGCTTTTGCATCCGCAACGCCTTTCACAGAACGAATCAGGTTCAAAACTTCATCTCCCTTGCTCACGAGCATATCCAGGTCTTCACCGTAAATTTTCACGGCCACATCGCTTCTGACTCCCGTCATTAATTCATTGAAGCGCATCTGAATCGGTTGGGAAAACTCGGTTGTTACACCCGGAATTTCATCCAATACCGCTTCCATTTTTTTCATCAATGCTTCTTTGGAATCGGCAGAAGTCCATTCCTCCTTATCTTTTAACAGAATGATCATGTCTCCGGCTTCCATCGGCATCGGATCCGTTGGAATTTCCGCAGAACCGATTTTCGTTACAATCATTTTGATTTCAGGAAAGCGCTTTTTCAACAGTTTTTCTGCTTTGGTGGTGGTTTCCACTTCCTGGGAAAGTGAACTTCCCGAAGCAATGATTATGTGTGTGGCAATATCGCCTTCATCCAGGGTTGGAATGAATTCGCCGCCCAGCCTGCCAAAAACCATCAATGCAATGAACAAAAGAACAACTGCAATCCCAACTACCAGGGCTTTCATTTTCAAAGCTCCGTCCAGGATTGGCCGGTAGATTCGCTCTGCTCCTGCCATGATTTTATCGCTGAAATTTTTCGTGTGTCCTGTTTGCCGTTTCAAAACCAACGCAGACATCATCGGAACATAGGTCAATGACAAGACGAAAGCTCCCAAAATGGCAAAGGAAACCGTTTGTGCCATTGGTCCGAACATTTTTCCTTCGATACCAACCAAAGCCAGAATGGGCAAATACACGATCAAAATGATGATTTCACCGAAGGCCGCACTGCTTCTGATTTTGGAGGAAGCCTTGTACACTTCCAGATCCATTTGCTCTCTCGACAAAACGGCTTGGCTCCGCGATTGCAAGCTGTGAATAATCGCTTCCACAATAATCACAGCTCCGTCTACAATCAAACCGAAGTCAATTGCTCCGAGACTCATCAGGTTTCCACTTACCCCAAAAAGATGCATCATCGTAACGGCGAAAAGCAAGGCTAATGGAATCACAGAAGCAACCACCAAACCTGCACGCCAGTTTCCCAGTAACAACACCAGGATGAAAATAACGATCAAAGCTCCTTCGATCAGGTTTTTCTCCACCGTACTGATTGCTTTGTCGATGAGTTTGGTTCTGTCGCTGAAAGCTTCAATGGCAACACCTTCCGGCAGTGATTTTTCAATCTGCGACATTTTTTCTTTCACGCGGCTCACTACTTCCTCGCTGTTTTCTCCTTTGAGCATCATGGCAACTCCGCTCACTTCTTCCCCTTTTCCATCTTTGGTTACAGCTCCAAAACGCGTACTCGCCCCAATGCGAACCGTAGCCACATCGCGGATCAGAATCGGAACACCGTTTTGTGTTTTCACTACGATTTTTCCAATATCTTCCATATCAGTCACCATCCCGATTCCACGTATGAAATAAGCATAGGGTTTTTTGTCGATGTACGCACCGCCGGTATTTTCGTTGTTTTTCTCCAAAGCATCGAAAATTTCCAGGATTGTGGTGTTCATACTCTTCAGTTTATCCGGATTGATTGCCACTTCGTATTGCTTCAGATATCCGCCAAGCGTATTTACTTCGGCAACGCCGGGTGTTCCAAGCAATTGCGGACGAATGATCCAATCCTGAATCGAACGGAGTTCGGTTGCGTTGTATTTCGATTCATATCCTTTTTTCGGGTAAACGACATACTGGTAAATTTCTCCCAAACCGGTACTTATCGGTGCCATTTCGGGTGTTCCAAGTCCGGCAGGAATATTATTCTCCGCCTCCTTCAAACGTTCCGTGATTTGAGCCCGTGCCCAGTAAATATCCACGTGTTCTTCAAAAACAACAGTCACCACACTTAATCCGAAACGGCTCGTTGAGCGCAATTCCACAATTTTCGGAATCGACTTCACGGAAAGTTCAATCGGATAGGTAATAAACTGTTCCACTTCCTGTGTTGCCAGGGTTGGCGAAGTGGTGATAATCTGCACCTGATTGTTGGTTATATCAGGCAATGCATCAATGGGGAGTTTGTACATGGAATAACTTCCTACTCCGATCAATGCGATGGTGAACAAGCCGATTATGAACTTGTTCTTGATACTAAATTGAATGATTTTATCTAACATGATCACTAACTAATCATTAAACAATTGCCGGCAAACGAGTTGCACGACGATACAGGACAGATTTTGCCCCGGAATAATTATTCAAAAACGATTAGTTCAATTTTGGCGGCTGCCAGATTGCCGAATGAAATTCTGAAAAGATAAAACGGTACGGAGGTAAGGGTGTTTTCTCCTCGAAATGCCCGTTATCCTGCACCAATGGTTCAAAGGCGATCTTTTTTTCGATCACGAATGTGAACGATACAAGCGCATGGTCGTGAGTGGTCGGGCAATCGTCCTGTTCATGATGCTGCTTGCTTTTATGATGTCCTTCACTCAAATGCTCTCCAACGAAATCCAGAAAACTCAGGGAATGATGTTCTTCGTTGTGATGATTGTAATGGGAAATGAATTTGGGAACAAACGAAAAGGCATGAGCCGTTTCTCCCGGGAAGATAATCACCAGGATCAGAAACACTGCAAACACTTTTCTGAGTTTATTCATTGCTTGTAAATGTAGTGATAAATTGCTTTTGGTTCAGGGATTTATGAACTAATTAAGAATTGTAATTCTTGGTGTGTCAATTTGAGTGTCCCGACATTTTCAGTCGGGATGTATCGAGAATGACACGTGAATTTAAATTTCCAGTCGTTCTCGATACACCTCCATTACATTCCGGTACTCGAACTGACTGAAAAGAGAAGCACTCAAAACTGTTGATCCGTAAATTCTTTACAATACGCTTTTACTAAGTCGCGGGTATGGCGGAATGCTGCTTTGATTTCATCATCGGTTCCTGTTGCTTTTGCAGGATCGGGAAAATTGTGATGGAATTTCCGGGCTGTTGTCGGAAAATACGGACATTGTTCTTTGGCGTTATCGCAAACCGTGATAACAAAATCAAAGGGAATGTTCGCATATTCATCCACATGATTGGAAGTATGATCTGAAAGATCGATTCCATCTTCCTTCATGATGGCTATTGCCAGTGGATTTACTCCGTGAACTTCCACTCCGGCGCTGTATACTTTTGCATGATTTCCGGCAAAATGTCGCAAATATCCTTCTGCGATCTGACTCCGACAGCTATTTCCGGTACATAAGACTAATATGTTTTTCATTGTTTCCTGTTTAAACGCATAACCACACGATGTTTATGATACAAAATTTCGGGTCGAAGCCGAAAAAGATTTGTAAAACCACCAATGAGGATGTAATGATGATGGGCTTTTTGTATTTACGCACGATTCCTTTCATGCTTAACAGCAATTGCCGCCGGGTTCACAGCTATTTCCTTCACCGGGTGATAATTGAGTCAATTGAATTGTTGTTTTTCCAGGCTGAATTCCGCATGCATCGGAAGCCAGACAAGCCGTGGTTTTGGGAATCAGCACGAAATGTGATCCGTTGAAATCCAAATCGTATTTTCCGATGGTTCCGCTTTGGTATTCTACTTCTATTTCGTGGTCTTCGATTCCCAATTTCTCTTCCGAAAGCCGAATAATATTCAGCAATTTTCCCGGTTTCAAACGATGCTCGTAATCATCTGCATTCCATAACTGGAAATTTACGACTGTTTCCTTTCGGATCGTTCCGCCACAATCAATAAAATGTTTGAGAACGCTTCCTACTTCCGTTACGTGGAAATGTTCCGGAACAAATGATCCGTCGGGAGTTTGAAATGCCACATTATCCAATGTGGGAAGAATGGTTTTAATTTCTGAAAGTTTCATCTGATTGAATTTTGTTTAACAACATTGATTGTCTTTGTTTTCTATTTGAATGGAAATTCCTGCAAAGTAGGATTGGATTCGGGCAACAGCCATTTTATCTACGCAATAACAAATCGCAGTTCCTTCTACACTTCCCTTGATGAATCCGGCATTCTTTAATTCTTTTAAATGCTGGGAAGTGGTTGGTTGCGCCAACGACAATTCATTGACGATATCACCGCAAATACAGGTATCTACTTTGATCAGGTATTCCAGAATGGCAATTCTTGCCGGATGCGCAATCGCTTTCAACAAAGACGCAATTTCGTTTTGTTCCGGTGTAAAAAGGTCTGATTTCGTTGCTCCCATTGTTTTATTTATATATTGCAATATTACGATAAATAAAATTACAATAGCAAAAACAAGCGATTTTTTTTATCCAGCAGCACTTATAGCTATCGGTATGAGCTCAGTGGAACAAGATTGCAGAAATGCGTGGCACGTTTTTATTCAGCTATCACTTTTCCGGCGTGGCGCGTTTGATTTCGATAAGGCCAACCACCATTAAGGCCGCAGCAGCAATCACACCAAATGCAATTGAAACACCAACAGCTTTCAGCATGTTTATTTCGGTAGAGATTTCAGCAACATAGTAACTTAAAAAGCCGAACAGGAATGCGATTTCTCCCATCACACATTCTATTTTTTGCAGCCTGGTTTTCGATACGAAAAACAATGCGAGCATGATTACAAACGGAACAATCAATGCCAGTATTGCTCCCCAGTCTAATCCTATTCTTTCCATTTTATTTTGATTCGTGCAGACGAATATAATGATCTAATCTTAAAAAGATTATACAAATTGAAACTCAAAATACTTACCGTTTTACTTTATGGCGGGACTTTCAATAAAAATGCCTATTCTTGCCCCGTAAAACACGAAATCTCATGAATAAGCCAGCTATCACTGCTCTGATTACAATCCAGGAAACCAACAATTCCAACTTACCGAATGCTCATTTGAAAGATTTTGGTGGGAAACCTTTGTTTCAATGGATGATTGAAAAATTACTTGCTGTGAAAGCCATCAATCGCATTGTAATTACCACTGATTCGGATAAAGTGCGGAAAATGTATGGAGATACTCATACTATTTCCATCATCGATTTTCCAAATCCGGAGACCTTTTCGGGTGACACAACAGAACGCATCCTGGAAGAAATGCCTACTTCCGACAGGTTAACCGCTCATTCACTCGAAAAAACAGGAGGCGAGCATTTTATGCAGACGCAATGTATTAATCCGCTGCTTTCGATTCAAACGATTAAAGATGCCATTGAGCGTTATTATACGTATGTTCTGAATGACGAATACCAGCAATTTGATTCGGTGATGAGTCTCTATCGTGTCGAAAAACGCTTGTATGACAGCAGTAATTACCCTACTATTACTCTGAGAAATGATCCGCATTTTGTGATTTTTGAAGACACGGTGTTCAACATCTTTAACCGCGCGGCATTTATCAGAAACGGAAAGAAAAAGTTCGGGAAAAACCCGATGTTTTTTGAAGTTCCGGAAATTGAGAGTCTGGCAGTTGAAAGTCCGACAAGTTATACATTGGCAAAACTGGCTTATGACAATAAACACTTGTTTTCTTAAGTCTGAAATCTTCTTTATACATTTCTCGACTGAAATTTCATAAAACCAGGAAATCAGGTATGCCGGCTAATCCGGCACACCTGATTATTTTGAGTAACTAAACGGCCAGCTCTTTTACGTTTTGACGCAAAGTATTTGCTGCACCGACCATTTCTATCAAGGCATTTTTGGTTTCTTCCCAATGACGCGTTTTTAATCCGCAATCCGGGTTCACCCAAAGCTGGTCGGCAGGAATGACTTCTTTTGCTTTTTCCAGCAAGGTGATCATTTCATTGCGGGACGGAACGCGCGGAGAATGAATGTCATAAACTCCCGGCCCAATTTCATTCGGATAGTTGAAGTCTGCAAAGGCATCCAGCAATTCCATCTGTGAACGCGAGCATTCAATCGTAATGACATCTGCATCCATATCCGCAATATTCTGAATGATGTCGTTGAATTCAGAATAGCACATGTGTGTATGAATCTGTGTTTCATCTTTTACTCCGCTGGCCGAAAGCCTGAATGCTTTTACCGCCCACCGCAGGTAAGCCTGCCAATCTGATTTTCTTAAAGGTAATCCCTCACGAATAGCCGGTTCGTCTATTTGAATGATTTTGATTCCGGCATTTTCCAGGTCTTTGACCTCATCCCGTATTGCAAGGGAAATTTGGTTACAAGTGATGGAACGATCCTGATCGTCGCGGACGAACGACCATTGCAAAATGGTCACCGGACCTGTTAACATGCCTTTGACATGTTTCTTCGTCAGGGATTGTGCAAATGAAGACCAGCGAACGGTCATCGGAGCCGGACGACTGACATCACCAAAAATAACCGGGGGTTTCACACAACGGCTTCCGTAACTTTGAACCCATCCGTTTTTGGTAAAGGTGAATCCATCGAGCTGTTCTCCGAAGTATTCAACCATGTCGTTTCGCTCAAATTCTCCATGAACGAGTACGTCCATTCCAATTTGCTCCTGGAAGCGAATGGTTTCTGCTGTTTCTTTTTCGATTAATTGATCGTATTCCAATTGCGTTAATTCTCCTTTTTTGAACTTCGCGCGCCAGCTTCTCACCTCTTGTGTTTGCGGGAATGAACCGATGGTTGTGGTTGGGAATAACGGCAATTGAAGTGCTGCTTTCTGCTTTTGTTTCCGGATTGCAAATATATTCTGGCGTTTGACGTCAGTTACCGTCAAAGAACTGATTCGCCGCTTGACTTTTTCATTGTGAATCAATGTGGAGGTTTTCCTGGCTGCAATGGCTTTTTTGTTGTTTTCAAATGCTTCGATCACGCCTGAATCCGGACTTCCTTCCGCCAATTGTTTCAAAACAACCAATTCATTGATTTTTTGTTTCGCAAAAGCCATCCATTGTTTGATTTCCACGGTTAAACCTGCTTCGTTCGTTTCCAGGTCCAAATCACACGGAGTATGAATCAACGAACAGGAAGGTGCTATAAAAACGCGGTCCGGGCCAATTTGATCAACCACAGAATGGATCTTACTCAAAGAGTTTTCAAAATTATTTTTCCAGATGTTTCTTCCATCTATTATTCCTAACGAAAGCTGCATTTTGGAAGGCAATGCTTTCACGACATTTTCCAACTGCTCCGGGCAGCGAACCAAATCCACATGAATGGCTGAAACCGGAAGAGATAATGCCAGTTCAAGGTTATCTTTCAATCCTTCAAAATAAGTTGCAATCATGATTTGCAGAGCCGGAAATTCCTTTTTCAAGGCTGTGTAAACCCATTCGAAGGCTTCTTTTGCTTTCGGACTCAAATCCAGGGCTAAAAACGGTTCATCAAACTGAATCCATTCTACCTGGTGTTTTTTTAATTCGTTCAGAATATCACTATAAACGGGCAGCAGGTTTTTCACCAAATCAATCCGGTCGAAATCAGTTTCTTTTTCTTTTCCTAAAAGAAGGTAAGAAACCGGACCAATGATAACAGGCTTTGTCAAAATACCTGCCTGTAATGCTTCCACAAATTCATTGACAATTTTCGTGGAAAACAGTTTGAATTGCTGGTCTTTGTAAAATTCGGGTACGATATAATGGTAATTCGTATCGAACCATTTTGTCATTTCCATCGCGGTAATGTCAATTCCGTCTTTCTGATAACCGCGCGCCATTGCAAAATACAGATCCAATTCGGTGTTTGCTTCGTTTAAAATGACTTTGTTGTAACGCGGCGGAATGGCTCCAACCGTTAAAGACATGTCCAGAACCTGGTCGTAGAACGAAAAGTCATTGGACGGGATCAGGTTGATTACTGCATCTTGCTGCAGTTTCCAATTGTGTAAGCGGATTTTTCTTCCGGCCTGAATCAACTCCTGAGTTGACAAATGACCTGACCAATACTGCTCGCAGGCTTTTTTGAGCTCTCTGTTACTACCAATGCGCGGGTAGCCAAGATTGTTTGTTTGCATGTTGTGCTTTTAAATGATGAATAAATCAGTTAAAGCTTTTGCTAACTTCCAATACTGCCTGATAAAATGATAGAACGAATATATGCGGGAACGACAACGCAATAACAACCGGTATCAGATTGCATTGGATTCAACCACATCATACTGACTTGTACTTCTTATCGCGAAAGTATTGTCATTCGGAACAGGCAGGTCTCCTGACTTGTAACAGTTTTATCGTCCTTCCCATCCGATTGCTCAGACAGTGGATACTCGTGGATAAAACCTTTGTGTGTTACTTACAGTTGCGCGACAGTTCGTGATTTTCACACGATTCCCTATTAATTCACAGCTAAGTAAAACCTTTTCCGTTTGATGAAATATAGTAAAGAACTTTTCGGTGCTAATTTATTCAAATTCCTTGCGATAGCCAAATTTCTGTGATTAATCGGATTTTACAGGCTTTGCCAACAGGGAACATATTTTCTTGAAAAACTCCGGGATCAGTTCTATTCAAAAAAAATCCCGTCCGATATTTTCGGAAGGGATTTCTAACTAAATAAAGTTTATTATCTGTTCACAAATGAATTCCGGACAGTGATTTTTATTTTCTGAACGGGTATTTTTCGTAGATATCCACATCCTCAATTTTTCTCAACGCAGGACCTTTACTTGTGAGTATTTGTTTACTCTCTACGATTATTTCGTCTAAATCAAATCCCTGGATTGTTCTTCCCAATAAAAATGAAATGGTATAATCGGTCCAGTTTTCACCTTTCGCTGTTGCCACTTCAGAAGCTTTTTTCATCACTTCCCAGGTTTCATTTTCAGTTAAATAACCGACCCAATAACACCATTTTGCTAATGATACGGCTCTACAAATATCCCAGGCATACGCAGATTTTACCTGAGCAACGGTTTCCAGGTCTAATCCTAAACCTTTCGAAATCTCTTTTTGAATGCTGTTCAATTCTTTTGATGCTTCCTGCAAAAGGGGTTCAAACTCCGTGCTTCTTTCCAATGCCAATAAATTATTCAAGGTTTCTTTGGCACTTTCTTCGTTTGTGACTTCCCATTGCTGGTTTAATCCACCGATGTATTGGTTTAAACCTCCTTCTGGTTTGATTCCGAGTATTTATTCTCCCCGGTAATAAAATAAAATTCCTCCAAAAGAAAGCAGTCTTTTTTGTTCCTCTGTCAATGGAGCATTTGAATGGTTGTTATTAACGTTTTCTGCTTGTTTGGCATTTCGTTTTTTCATCATTGTTTTCAGGAAAACCAGGTAGGCGATAAAAAGAATGGCGATTCCACCAATGATCAAGTAAGTGTTCGTGGTCATAACTATTTATATATTAATTATTTGGTTATTATCTGACGGTTTTAACTTTTAAAATCAGTCCTAATAGTTGCCGTCAATACTCGCCAAATATAGCAAAACACTACCATGAGAAACTTGTCAGAACGGGTATTCGCGCCACAACTCGAACAGGAATTAGTTGTGTTTTGGCTTAATCAGCTTTAGATCAGAAGGTGAAGATTATCGCTTTCTGTTGAAATCTTTTTTCATTTCTCAATATCGGGACTTTTATCACTTCTATTCCCGTGCAAAACCTATTTTTAAGATGAACTTCTAAACAGCAATGATCTTTTCGGAGAGAACAAGGTCAATCAATGGCCAACTTCGTTTATTATTGTAGTAATTTTGTGATTCTAAAGCACCATGGAAATACTCATCATAGAAGACGACGAACGAATTGCAACTCTCGTAAAACGAGGCTTGGAAGAAAACGGGTATAGCGTTACGCTGACCTATGATGGCGCTATGGGACAAAAACTGGCTTTGGAAAATGATTACACGCTGGTTATCACTGATATCATCCTTCCTAAGATCAGTGGAATTGATGTCTGCAAAACGATCCGGGCGGCGAAACCGGAATTACCGATCATTATGCTCACTGCGCTTGGAACAACCGACGATAAAATTGAAGGTTTTGATGCCGGAGCAGATGATTATGTCGTTAAGCCTTTCGACTTTCGCGAACTCCATGTGCGTATTCGTGCATTGATGAAACGAAACAACCTGGCTACACGCACACAAGGTTTTTCCTTAAAATATGCGGACCTGGAATTGAATAATCAGACCAAAACCGTAAAGCGCGGTGAAACGGAAATCAATTTAACTCCCAAGGAGTTTAAACTTCTGGAGTACATGATGCAACACAGCGAACGCGTATTATCCCGTATGGAAATAGCTGAAAAAGTCTGGGATACACATTTCGACACGGGAACCAATTTCATTGATGTATACATCAACTATCTGCGCCGGAAAATAGACAAGGAATTTGATTGCAAACTTATCCATACCAAATCAGGAATGGGTTTTATTCTTAAGAAGGAATGAAAATCCAGCATAAACTCAGCCTGCTGTTTACCGTACTTACAGCAACAATCTTGTCTGTTTTTGCGGGATTGATCTACTATTCCGCAGATGGAATCCGTGAAATTGAGTTTTACAAAAGACTTCAAAGAGAAGCCATCACTAAAGCAAACCTCTTCTTCACAGCAAAAGTGGAAAGCCGGACCTTACAAACGATTTACAAGAATAACCGCGAAACACTCAACGAGGTGGAAGTAGCTGTTTATGACACGGATTTCAACCTGCTTTATCACGATGCAGCTGACATTGATGTCGTAAAGGAAACAAAGCAGATGGTTCGCGATGTTCAAAAGAAGAAAATTCTTCAATTTTACCAGAACGACTGGCAGGTTGTTGCCCTATTGCTTCCCTTCAATGGAAAACAGTATATCATTACGGCAACTGCTTACGATCAATATGGTTTTCAGAAATTAAAACACATGAGGCAGACAATCTGGACCGTATTTGTGTTTTCTGTGCTGATTATTTACCTGACCGGCCGGTTCTTTTCCAAGAGGGTGCTTTCACCTGTAGCTGAAATTGTTTCCAAAGTGAAAAACATCACGGCATCGAACCTGGATCTGCGCCTGCCCCATTCCGGAGGAAAAGATGAGTTATCCGCACTTTCGAATACCTTCAATGAAATGCTCGACAGATTGGAGCATTCGTTCGAATCCCAAAAACAATTTGTTTCCAACATTTCGCATGAGCTCAGAACTCCTTTGTCTGCCATTATAGCTGAATTGGAAATTTCTGCAAACAGGGAACGCAGTATTACGGAATACAAAGAAGTCATCCTAAATGCGTTGAATGACGCACAGAAGCTGGCAAAGCTGTCCACAAGCCTCCTGGATTTTGCGAAGGCCAATTACGATCCTTCTGAAATCGCCTTTAAGGAAATCCGGCTGGACGAAATCTTGCTGGATGCCATGCACGACATTCAGAAACAAAACAGTCATTATCACATTGACATCCGTTTTCAATCCGGATTGGAAAATGAACAGGATATTTCTGTTTACGGAAATGAATACCTGCTGAAAGTGGCTTTTAAAAACCTGCTCGAAAACGGATGCAAATTTTCAAAAACCCATCGTTGCTCGGTGACCATTGAAGCACAAAAAGACACCGTTGTTTTGCAATTTGCCGATGAAGGAATCGGGATTTCGGAAGAAGATCTTCCTTATATCTTTGAGCCGTTTTACAGAGGAGCCAACAAAACATTTGCTGATGGAAACGGAATCGGGTTATCACTGACAAAAAAAATACTCCAACTTCACCATGGTGAAATCGAAGTATCTTCCGTCGTAAATAAAGGAACAAGCTATCATATTCTGTTCCCCCACATGTAAAATTTTACTCTATCACAATCCGGGAAGTTGAAGTTCTTCCGTTCATCGTATAATTCAACAGGTAAACTCCCGGTTTGAGCGCCGGTGTTGCAATGTTCAATGTGTTTTCTCCCTGTTCCGTTGGTGTTTCAACCAGGTAAACCTGTTTTCCGGTCATATCCGTCAGGCGCAATTCGGCAACACTTCCATCACCTGTTACGTAAAGCACGAAGGAACCTTTATTCGGGTTCGGATACACCAATATTTTTTCTTCTCCGGTCAGTTCTTTCAAACCTAACAGGCAATTACCACCGTTTCGTTCACACCATCTGCCCATAAATTCCTGGTAATACTGATTTGCAATTGAAGCATCGTGAACGATTACCGTATTCTCATCGTTCTTTTGATCGGCTCCGTTACTCCAGTTGTGCGAACCGGTAAGAACCGTCGGATCGGAAGCAGGATTGGATTCATCAACAACCAGGTATTTGTGGTGAAAAATCCAATTGTGTCCGTTCACAGCAAGATTCGACCCCATCGACGGAGAAAGAATTCCATACGGCGAAGAAGACGTATTGGCATCATCAACCATTCCTTTTGCATCGAGTGATTGCTGCTGAATCTGATCCCGAATGGCATATGCCAGGTCTGTTCGCGTGATCACCATGACTCCAAAATGCAAGTCATCGTCAGCCGATGCAATGGTATTCAGGATTTGTGTATTCACCTGGTCAGACGGACTGAAATACGATTCAACCCGCTTTCCGCCAATCACATATTCGTGAGGCGTATTGTCCGTTTTAAACTGACCGAATTTCGACAAAGCCATATTCGCAGGAGCCGTCTGACTTGTATCGCCCCACATTTCGTCGAATTCCATTTTATAACCACGTGCTAAACTTTGGTCCTGGAAAATGATGACATTGTTCGCATCGTCTACCAACTGTCCGGAAGTGAAATTGGTAGATCCGGTCCAAACAACCGGAAGATTCGCGTTCGCCGCATTGGCATCCATGATCACAAACTTGTTGTGCATAATGGTATAATCGCTTCCTTGCGGAGAAGTCAAAACCGGTATCTGGTTATTGAGATTGTTCAGGGCGAAATTTGCCGTACTTCCATCGTTGATGATCCGTACTTTCACGCCACGGGTGTAAGCATTATTCACTGCCGTTACAATCTTACCTCCGTAAGTGGAATAATCCCAGTTGTAAATACAAATATCAAGCGAAAACTGTGTGCGGTCAATATACGCCGCCAAGGTATCCGCCACCAGATGATTCAGGTAAACAGCATTGGTACCCGTCGAATAACTGGTATTTGTATACCGGTTAAAATAAGCCTTAATAACTCCGGAGGAAAGCGACTGAGTGGCAAATGTACGTTCCAGGGTAACGGCGCTGTCTGCCCCATTCCAGGAATAAGCACGTACATAATAAATGGTTGCCGGAGACAATGAAGTCAATGCAACTGTATGATTTGCCGTATTTCCGGCAGGAAGCGTTCCCAATTCCAATGAAGGAGTTAACCCGTATTTGATGTAGGAATTTGTTCCTCCGATATTGGTAGACCAGTTAATACTGAATCCCGTTGTGTTAATGGATGAAGTACTGATCGGTTGTGTCAGGTAAATAGACGACGTGCTCTCGATATCATTGATGGTTCTCAATAATAACTGATAACCGGAAGTACAGCCCGTAGCAGGTGAAGTACAATATTGTGAAAGAATTCCTGTCAGGTTAACCTCTCCGCTGGGAATTACTTCTCCGATTAACGGACTTCCATTGAGGATCCGCACCTGGAACGTTTGTCCGCCGATTGTGACATTGTAATTCGTGTTTCCTGCAAATGTGCTTCCGCCGTTCGCAAAAGTGCAAGCCTCCAAACGCAGCAATTCACTCTCGTGTAAATCGCTGATCGTAGAAACATCTGTGATCACTTGCGCATCCGGAAGGGAAACAGAAGCAATGACGCTGATCGAAGTCACAGGAGTTACTTCCACCAAATTGTTGTAATTCGTCATTGTTCCGGTGACCAATACGGAATCTCCTTCAAGGACCGTCGTTAAATTGGTTCCATAAATGGCAATTCCGCCGGTCGCATCCTGGATATAACGGATATTCGGTAATTCCGCTCCATTCAGTGAAACTCCCCTGAATGTGACCGTACTTCCTACAGAAGCGTTTCTGGTGGTCGCAATGTCCTGTCCAGAAGCCGTAATAACTGCTAAAAAGCAACTTACGACAAATATTAATTGTTTTTTCATCATTATTCTAGTATATTAGAACACTATTCATTGTTATTAATCATTATTTCACTATTGTAAAATCCGGCACGAAGTTCATCAATTGTTGTTACGTGATTATTACCGGATAATTTTCTAATGGTTTTCTAATGATTTTATATAAAGTCTCTAATAGCCCTGCTCCTTTTTAAGCCGGACTTTTGCAGATGTTGAATACCAAACAACGGAACGTTATGCAAAACCGGTTATTAATATCAATCATTCTGTTGTTATCGATACCTTCAATTTGGTCGCAGACGGGTCCCTACAGTTTACAGAAAGCTTTACAAACTGCCAGAAACAGCAGTCCTGTATTAAAACCGCAGCAATACAACGTTGCCATTGCGGAAGCGGACGTTGTTACTGCTTCTCTGAGACCCAACCTGGTTCTGAACAACCAAACAATCAATATGGCACAGCCTTCGCATTTTCCTGCAAATACCCATTGGTACAGCGGGCAAAACCGGCAGGTTTGGTGGCAGCTTACAAAAGTCTTTCAATTACCGGCTCAAAGGAAATACAAGATCGAGGTTGCTGAGCAAAATGTATTGCTTGAACAGAAAATCATCAAGGAAGCTGAGCGAAACTTGTTCCAGGATGTAGCCACTCAATGGCTGGACGTATGGACAAGCCGCAAGCAGCTGGATCTCCTGACGGAAGCAAAGAACAACACCGATAGTTTAGTGGTCGTAAACCAACTCAGATATAAAAACCAGGTCATTACGGAAACGGAATTAATCCGCACGACCCTTTTAGCCGATCAGTACGCACTTCAATTGAAATCGGCGGAACAAACCTATCAAAATGCATTGGTGAAACTGCAATTCCTGATGGGTACTACTGAAACAATCAGTATTGATACCAGTGATCGTTTCCTGTATCAACTGCCCACAAGTTTAGATTCCTTGCTGAAACAAGCCCTGACCTCCCGAAGTGATGTTCAGGCATTGAAATCGGTAGTTACCGTATCAGACGCCAACATTCATTTACAAAAAGCATTTGCGTGGCCGCAACCCGAACTGGGAGTAATTTACAACCCGCAAAATACCATCCCTTACGTTGGAATTTACGGAACGATCGAGCTTCCTGTTTTCTCACGGAATCAAGGAGAAATCAAAAAAGCAGTTGTGCTCAAACAACAAGCCGAGCAACAGCTACAAACTACCCAGGTCCAGGTGCAAACGGAATTAATGACAGCATACCAGCTCTATCAGACCCAACAGACCAACCTGACAAAGTTTGATAAGCTGCTGGCTCAATCTGAAAAGATTCTGACGAGTGTGAAGTATTCTTATTTACGGGGCGGAACCACCATTGTAGACTTTCTGGAAGCACAACGAAGCTGGCTGGAAACACAACAACAATATTATGAAACCATGCAGGTATATAAACAAAGTTATATCCGCTTACTTTATGTTTCAGGATACATCAATCAATTAGCACAATAAAAAAATGAAACGAATTTATCTATACAGTACGATCATAACTGCTTTGTTTTTCTCTTGTGCCCGGAAAGAACAACCTGTCGATGTTGTCGACGACGCTACTCCAACGGTAGAAAATAACGGAGTAAACATCGTGTTTCCTTCACAGAAAAGTTGTTCTTTCTTTGAAACCGAAACTTGCGGAAGCAGTCTTCTGGATGCCGAGATTACAGCTCCGGCAAACGTTTCCGCCATTGTTCTCAGATCTGAGGAAGGTGCTTCCCAGCCGATTATTCTGTTTGCAAATCCGGAACTGGCAGGAAATTATACGCAGTTGCTGCAGCATCAGATCAATATCATCCAGATTCAGGAAGTATCTATCAAACAACGAAAAACCGAGCTGGATCGAATCAAAGATTTGCAACAACACGGAGCAGCAACCGGAAGAGATTTACTGGAAGCACAAACAGCACTCGCTATTGAGAAAACCAATCTGGCAAATGAACGGGCTGCAATCATTGAACACGAAACAAAGTTGAAAGCAGGTGGTTTTCATCCTGAAAAACTAAAAAGATCTGTTCCCGGAACGGCTTACATCGTATGCGACATTCCCGAAAATCAAATCGGAAAGGTGAAAGAAGGAAGCTCTTGTTCTGTTACATTCACCGCGTATCCGAATGAACCTTTCTCCGGAAAAATAGAAGATGTGGCTGACATGGTCGACAATGCTACCCGCATGGTCAAACTCCGTGTAAGCGTCAATAATGCAAACAATAAACTCAAAGCCGGAATGTTCGCAACCATTTCCTTCGGAATCAGTGAAGGAGATGTTCTGAGTGTATCGAAAAGTGCCGTTATTACGATTCAGGGACAAAACTATGTCTTTGTGCGCACCGGTAATACATTCGAACGTCGGAATGTAGTTATCGGGGATGAAATCGGAGATCGCATCATTATTTTCAGCGGTCTGAGAAAAAATGAAAAGGTAGCTGTCAAAGGAGTAATGCAATTAAAAGGGTTGAGCTTCGGGTATTAGCAAAAAGAGAAAAGTCTTCATCAAAAACACCATCGGATGTTACAAGCTCAGATATACATAGATCAGGATAATTTGCATGGTTCACAGCCGCAATATGAATTCATCCTCGCATTTTTGATTCGTCAGAATATCCAGGGAGCTACTGTCTTTCGTGGGAGATTGGGATACGGAAAACACCAGTATCTGAATCGTCCGAATGACCTGTTCAGTTTTGACGAAACACCGATCATGATTACATTCACCGATGAGGAGAATAAGGTACGGGCAGCATTAACGGCGCTCAGAAAAGAATTAAAAAATGGCTTCATTGTTACATACAAGGTCGAAAATTGGGATTAGATGATTAAAAACTTACTTCTTTTTAGCCTTCGTAACCGTTGGGCGGTTATTGCTATCAGCTTTGTATTGATGTCCATTGGTTATTGGTGCTTCACCCAGTTAAAGATCGAAGCGTATCCTGATATTGCTGATACCAACGTCATTGTGGTAGCTCAATACCAGGGCCGCGCTGCTGAAGAAGTCGAGCAGCAAGTGACTGTTCCGATCGAACGCGCTTTACAGAATACTCCCAATGTACTTGACAGAAGAAGCCGGACGATTTTCGGTTTATCGGTTGTTCAGCTGACATTCAAGGACGGAACCAACGATTATTTTGCCCGTCAGCAAGTCATTGAACGTTTGTCTGCTGCAGAACTTCCCGATGGCGTTTCGCCGGAACTTGCTCCCTTGAGTACGGCTGTCGGTGAAATCTACCGCTATTCCGTAGAAGCTCCGGCAAATTATAGTCAATCTGAACTGAGAGATTTGCAGGATTGGGTCATTAAACCCGCACTACTTCAAGTTGCAGGAGTTGCAGACGTGGTTACCTTCGGTGGTCCGCTGAAACAATTTCACATCATTACTTCGCCCGAAAAATTGCGGAAATACAACCTGACGTTGCAGGAAGTGATGAATTCTGTGGATGCGAATAATCAAAACACCGGTGGTAATATTATTGCAAGAGGCGGACAAGGGTTTGCAGTACGTGGTTTGGGAGCTGTCAAAACAGAAGAAGATATCCGGAATATTGTGGTGAAATCAGAGAATGGTGTTCCCGTTTTCGTGAAAGATGTTGCCACTGTCGAAATTACGCCACCACCTCCGAGCGGTGTGTTGGGATATCGTGTTCCAAAAGATAAAATCGACGTGAATAGCGGTGTGGAAGGAATTATCCTGCTCCGCCGGTATGAAAACCCAAGTGAGGTGTTGTTAACCCTCAAAGAAAAAATGGCCGATTTACAGGACAGTGAATTACCGGAAGGCATTCATTTGCGCCCGTTATACGATCGCAGCTTTTTGATTGATCATTCTTTGGAAACCGTTGCTCATACCTTGTTTGAAGGTATTTCGATTGTGATCATCCTGCTTATTTTCTTCCTGGGAAGTATCCGGAGTGCATTGGTTGTGGCTTTAACTATTCCCTTTTCCCTGTTCTTTGCTTTTATCCTGATGAAAATGACCGGCATTCCTGCCAATTTATTGTCTTTAGGTGCAATTGATTTCGGAATTATTGTGGATGGAGCCTGTGTGATGGCAGAACACCTTATCCGGAAATACAGAACTGCATCAATAGAAGAAAAAAAGCAGGGAATCGTCAAGATTACGATGCTGGCTGCACAGGAAGTGGGCCGGGAAATTTTCTTTTCCGTAACCATCATTATTCTTGCCTACATGCCGATTTTGCTCATGACTCGTGTAGAAGGAAAACTCTTCTCTCCAATGGCTCTGACGCTTGCTTTTGCCGTGATAGGTTCGATGGTTGCCGCTTTAACTTTTATCCCGATTCTGATTTCATTTGTCTATCGCAAAGCGGTCACCAACGCGGATAAACCGCTGAAAGAACATAAGAATTTTATTCTCGATAATCTTTCCAAAGCCTATTCCAAAGTACTGAATGCGCTTTTGGTCCGCTACAAAAAAACGGTTATTATCGGTTTTTCAATTGTGTTGGTTTGTGTCTTGTTCGGGTTGAAACTCGGAACAGAATTTTTACCTCCGCTGGATGAAGGTTCTATCTTCTTACGCGGTAATTTCCCCGCAGGAATAACGATCCAGGAAAACGCCAAATACGCTCCGAAAATCCGTAAAATCATTGCCAAATACCCACAAATTGCCTTTGTAATTACTCAAACCGGGCGAAATGATGACGGAACGGATCCTTTTCCGGCAAACAGAAACGAGATTTTGATCGGTTTGAACGATTACGACACCTGGAGCCATACGATTACCAAAAAAGAACTCGTTGAAAAGATCAAAACCGATTTGAAACAGCAACTGCCCGCCGTTCAATTTTCTTCCGGTCAGCCGATCATCGACCAGGTCATGGAAATTGTAACCGGAAGTGCGGCCGATCTCGCAATTTCCATCGTTGGGAACGACCTTGGAATGATGCGCCAGAAAGCAGACAGCATTGCGGAAATTGTGAAACAAACCCGTGGAGCCGATAATGTGAATATTGAACAGGAAGGACCGCAGGAACAATTGGCAATTGATATCAATCGTCCGGCGGCTGCCCGCTTCGGAATCAACATTGCTGATATCCAGAACATGATTGAAGCTGCTATCGGAGGAAAATCTATTTCGACCTTGTATGACGGAACAAAACGCTACGATATTGTGATCCGTTTTTTACCGGAATACCGTAATTCCATTGATGCGATCAAAAATCTCCAGGTGCCGGCAGCTAACGGATCTCTGATCCCGATGAGTCAACTTGCAGACATTCATTTTGTGGAAGGACAAACGAATATTTACCGCTACGGAAGTAAGCGGATGATAACCGTTCGTACCAATATTCACGGTCGCGACCAGGGAGGTTTTGTAAAAGAATTGCAACGGAAAATCGACGCAAAAATCCATGTTCCGAAGGGATATGAAGTCATTTACGGAGGGCAGTATGAAAACCTGGAACGTGCCGGAAAACAATTGGCATTTACCATTCCACTGACTATTATCCTGGTATTCCTGTTCCTTTTCATGTTGTTCAAGAATTTTGCGCACACCATGGTCACAATGAGTTGTATCCTGTTTGCTCTTGGTGGTGGAATCCTGGCACTATTGATCAGAGGTTATTACTTCAATGTTTCTGCCGGAGTTGGATTCGTGAGTATTTTCGGAATTTCGGTCATGGCGGGTGTATTACTCGTTTCAGCAATTAACCGCACGTTATTAATTGACAGGGAATTAAAGGAAAACGTACTGGATGCTTCCAAGGAACAATTACGCGCCTTGTTATCTATTTTGATCGTTGCGATTATCGGTTTGGTTCCCGCGGCTATTTCATCCGGAATTGGTTCTGATGTGCAAAGACCGCTGGCAACTGTCATCATCGGAGGTTTGACCAGTACCTTGATTTTCGCACCGATTCTCATTCCGCCACTTTATTTGTGGCTGGAAAAGAAACGGACAAAAGTTGTTTTGGAAGCACCTTCTGAAGATACTCCGCCTGAAGCTGAGGATTAAAAGTTGTTTCTTTCCGGGAGAATTACTTATTGAAATACTTTTTCACAAATGCATTTTTTTCGTTTTCCGTCATTTTATCTGCCGGTTCCACAGTTATTTTTACATGCTGAAAACGAGTCTCTCTGATCAGGTAATGATGCAGTTCGACCTTTGCATTGGTCGGACAGAATAAAAGCACCTGATCATA
>NZ_JASLCN010000033.1 GCF_030151805.1 Fluviicola sp. | reverse complement strand
TGTATTAACAACGGCATTGAATAGCGATTCACCGATTGGAGAACACGGAAAAAAGCATGGTGACGGAGTAAAAGTGATTGCGCTTTGGGTAGAAGATGCCAGAAAATCTTACGAAGAAACAACCAAAAGAGGAGCGAAGTCTTTCTTTGAACCAATGGTTGAATCGGATGAAAACGGAGAAGTGGTTCGTTCCGGAATTTATGGGGCTTATGGCGAAACGGTTTTTGTATTCGTTGAACGCAAAAATTACACAGGTATTTTTATGCCGGGTTATGTAGCACATCAAACGAATTACAATCCGGCTCCGGTTGGATTGAAGTTCATCGATCACATGGTAGGAAATGTGGATTGGAATAGAATGAATGAAGCTGTAAAATGGTTTGAAGATATCATGGGATTTGTCAATTTCTTATCGTTCGATGACAAACAAATTACGACAGAATATTCTGCTTTGATGTCGAAAGTAATGTCGAACGGAAATGGCCGAATCAAGTTCCCGATCAACGAACCTGCGGAAGGTAAAAAGCGCTCTCAAATTGAGGAGTACATTAATTTTTACGAAGGTGAAGGCGTTCAGCATCTTGCAGTGGCAACAGATGATATCATTAAAACGGTTGCTGAAATGAAATCACGAGGTGTTGAGTTCTTATCAACTCCTCCCCAGGAATATTACGATGCAATTCCGTAGCGTTTGAAGGATCACATGTCGAAATTCAAAGAGGATATCAATGAATTGCAGAAATTGGGAATTATGATTGATGCGGATGATGAAGGGTATTTGTTACAGATCTTTACCAAACCAATTGAGGATAGACCGACTTTATTCTTCGAAATCATTCAACGAATGGGAGCTCGCGGATTCGGAGCTGGAAACTTCAAGGCGTTGTTTGAATCAATTGAAAGAGAACAAGAGAAAAGAGGAACTCTTTAAGAGACAAATAGACTCTGAGACGAAAGAGTCAAGACAGATTTAGTTAAGCGAAAAACCTCGACTCCGATCAATGGACGTCGAGGTTTTTTATGTAAAATCAGTCTTTGGTCTTGCCTCCTGAAGTCTTACGGTCTTTTTTCAAACTCGTAGATATCAAAAATCTCCTCGATGTGATGTTTCTTCGTTTGATTGAATTGAGCGTTTAACGTATTTAGAATGTTGTTGTTCGGAGCAGAGAAATTACTTGCAGCATCCACAAGCACAATGCGTTTCCGGTTTTTGTAATCAATCCCTTCCAGGCTGTTGATGCAGTGTAGAGATTGCTTTGCTAATCCATTTTGAATCTTCTCGCCATCCGGTTCCCGGAACAAATCCCGATCGTAATAATAAATGAAGTTCAGCGAAAAATGAACCGGGGCAACTAAAACCAGGGTGCTGTCGTTTTCCAGTTCTTTCACCAGTTGAACCGTTTCGCGGACTTCCCGTTTGTTCGTTTTATTCGGTTTTACGGAGACGATAAATAATAAGCAGATGAAACCAGGAACCAGAAATTGCAACTTCGGTTTTTGAATGATAAAATCGGCAGAAAGTGCAACGATAATGCAGAAACCAATTGCGATGAACATCAGGTAGCGATCCAAAAACATAGGAACCCGGAATGAGATGACGAACATGAAAACGAAGGGAATATAGAACCAGCAAAGAACGAGGCGGGTCGCTAAACGATTGGGATTTTGTCTGCGCTTTACGATCAGGAGAATTGAGCCGATAATCAAAGCTGCAAGCGTGAAAACAGCTGTAACCGGAGCATTACTGAAAGCGCGGAACATTTCATAGAATGCGTCGATTCCGCTTGGAGGTGTTAACCAGGTTCCGCCTTGCGTTGAATGCGTAAAGCGATTCAGAATAATCCAGATATACGGCGAATAGGTTAACAACAACACTCCGACGAACAAAACCAGGAAACGATAGTATTTCTTCAGCAGGTTTCGCTGGAAAAGAATAAAGAAGAACTGAATAAACAGGATGAAAAACCCGAAAAAGTGCGTATAAATTAACAAGGTATTTGCTAAAAGGAACCAACAGAAATTCCATTTGTTCCGGTCTTCAGAAATGACAATTTTCATGTAATAAAACATGGAAACCGCAGTCAGCAACCCCATCAGGGCATAAGCTCTTGCTTCGTGGGCGAAAGTGACCTGATACGTAGAAAAAATGAAGATCACGCTGGCGTAAATACCGACACGGAGATTGAAAAAGCGCAACCCGATACGGTAAATAAAAAGGACGGTCAGTGAACTGAAAATGAGTGAAAGAATCCGTACTGAAATTTCTGAAATCCCGAAATATTTGATCCAGTAGTGCAGCAACAGAAAATGCAGTGGTGGATTGTTTTCGTTCTGGAAAATCTCGAATAAATTGCTCAAAGACTGCTGCGAGTGATACACACTGAAAGGCTCATCTCCTCCAAGAGAATTGGCGCCGAGGAAAAGTCCTTTAACGACGAAATTCAGGAGAATGAAAAAGAGTGGAAGGTAATATGCAGCGTAGTTGGAGCGATTCATCCTTAACCGACCATGATTCCTTTTCCGCCCAGTTTCGGAATTTCGATGAAATTTTTCTCATCAATTGTTTCAGGAAGGAAAATAAATCGTTTGTCGTACATCACATCGTCTGCCCAAAAAGAAACCCAATATTCATTGGTCAATCCGAAAACCTCCTCCATAATCGGTTCGATTTTCGCTGCTTCATTCGGTAAAAGAACTTCCAGCGAATGTCTCAAAGTTGAAGTTTTGATCTTCTCTCCGGTG
>NZ_JASLCN010000027.1 GCF_030151805.1 Fluviicola sp. | reverse complement strand
TCGGGGTGAAAAATTTTTCACCCCGACTTTTTTATTTCTGAATGTATTTGATTCTTAGTTTGCTGTTCCTTCCTGAGGCAATACTTTACCGGTAATTGTCAAAATGATCGGCTCAGTTGAAGCATTTGTTGTAACAGTAATTGTTTTTGTAAACTGCCCTACACGCTTCGTATCGTAATTCACAACGATTTTAGAAGACTTCCCTTTTGCAATCGGCTCAGTTGGTTTCTCAGCTGCCGTACAACCACAAGATGTCTGAACATTTGTAATGATCAAAGGTGTTTTTCCATTGTTTTTAAACTCAAAAACAAACGGTTCTTTTGAATCGTAAGGAATTTCCGCCCGTTCTATTTTCAACGTTTTAAAAGCAACCGGTGCTTTTGCTTCCGTCTTAACTTCTTTCTTCGGACTTTCTTTTTTCTCTGCTGTTTGCGCAAATGTTCCAAGTGAGATGAATGAAACTGCGAGTATTGCTATTGCTTTCATGTGTTTTAGTTTTAACTATACAAGAATACGAACTCTTTTTAGATTGGTTGTTTAATTAACAAAAAATTAGCCAAAAAATGAAAACAGGTTAAAAAGTTCAAAGAGTGGAAAAGTTCAAGGGAGAATTGAAATGAAATCCCGATAACTATCTGATGAGAAGTTGCCCAATGAAAATTTTGAACATTTGAACGTACAAAATATAAATCCCAGGATCTCAGAATAAGACATTTGGTTATCTTCGTAAGCGATTCTATTCTAGCAACATGAAACCTTTTCTCTGCTCTCTCTTACTTCTCATTAACGGATTCGTTTTTTCCCAAACACAGCAGCAGCTAGATTCACTGGAACGGCTGATCCCGAAAAAACAAGGAAAGGAAAAAGTTCAGTTACTCAATGACCTGACATTCTATTATTACCAGAACAACGCAGATAAAGCCATTCATTTCGGAACACAGGCTTTGAAACTTGCCAAAACACTCAACGACAACAAACTGCTGGCAAATACCTACAACGATTATTCCATGCCTTTTCACATGAAAGGAGACTTTCAAAAAGCAGTGGAGCTCAACAAGGCCGCCCTCGGTATTCGTCTCAAACTTCAGGATACGATGGGCATGATTTCTTCTCATTCAAAACTCGGAAGCGCCTATTACGAACTGACACAGTATAAAAAAGCACAGGAAGCATATAACGAAGCAATCCGGCTTGCGAAGATCAAAAAAGAAGAAAATCTGCTGCTTCATTTGTATCAAAACAGCGCGAACGTGTTGGAAATTAGCGGGTACGTGGAAGAAGCGCTCCGGATGCAGCAAGACGTTCAAAAACTGGCTCAGAAAAGCGGTGATGTTGCCCTTCAGATCAATAATTACGGAAACCTGGCTTCCTGCTACAGAAAGTTGAAAAACTATCCCAAATCGCGGGAAATGTACCAGAAGGCGATTCCTTTGATTAAGAAAAGCAACAAAATGGAACAACTTTCCATGGTTTATCAAGGATTGGGCGTTGTGGAACGGGAAGCAGGAAATACGGATCTGGGCTTGGAATATTACAAAAAAGCTTTCCGGATTTACCAGGAAATCAATTCCAAAACCGGAGAAGGAATTGTGGCGGTCAATATTGGGAATTCGTACAAAGATCTGGGCAACTTCGACAGTGCGGAAGTGTATTTGAAACACGGATTGGATCTGGTAAAAAACACACAATCTTTCCGGCAAACGTTCCTTGCTTACCAGGCGCTTGCAGAATTGGAAATCAAAAAGAAAAACTTCCGGAAAGCAACAGAATACCTCAAACTTCAAAATCAATTCCAGGACAGTGTTTCGATTCACCAGGGAAATGAAGTTCTGAGCGAAATGTTTACCAAATACGAAGTCGCGAAAAAGGAACAGGAATTGGCTGAAAGCGAAGCACAAATTGCGAAAAACCGTTTGTACCAGGCAATCTGGATCGGCGTTTCAGCAACATTGTTTTTGCTCTTCGTACTCGTTTTTCTCTTTTTCCGTCACAAACGAAAACTGGCCAAAGAAGAGTTGATTCGCACCAAACAGGAAGAACAATTTCTGCGTGAAAAGCAATTAAATGAACAAAAACTGGAGATTTCAAGAGAATTGCATGACAATATCGGCTCGCAAATTACCTATCTGATTTCTTCCGTCGACAACTTAAGTTACCTCGATGAAACAAATGAACCCCTGAATCACCAATTACATAATCTGAGTGATTTCGGGAGAAATACCATGCAGGAACTCCGAAGCACGATCTGGGCTATGAATTCTGAAGATGGAACTACGGACACGCTTCTTTCCCGAATTGAAGGCATCCGGAACAACATTCCCCTTCCGATTGACATTCAAAACAACCTGAAAAAAGTTTATCCGCTCAAATCCATGGAATTGCTGAACCTGTACCGCATCATCCAGGAAGCGCTTCAAAACACGCTGAAATACGCAGAAGCTTCTTTCATAACGATTCATTTCGAGGAAAACGAAAGCGGAATCCGTTTGGTGATCTCAGACAATGGCAAAGGAATTTCGCCCGGAACCCCGGAAGGAAACGGTTTGCGAAATATGCGTTACCGCTGCGAACAAATTGGCGGATCATTCGAACTGCACGCCGAAAGCGGTCAGGGAACAACCATTTGTTGTACAATTAGTCATTTGTCGTATTGATTTCCTTCGTTGATTCCTGCATCTTTGTAGAAACAATAAGAAAGTTCAAAGGGTTGAAAAGGTTCAAATCAACATGGAAAAATTGCTTAACGAACATACATTTGAACATTTGAACTAAACATACTGTAGCTTATTGAAGGATGAACATTTGAAAATGTCACGGAAATTAAACCAATGAATTATGATTCGAATAGCGGTAGCAGAAGATAATCCCTTTTTAGCGAAATCCATCGAGGACAAAATCGCGTTGTTTCCAACAGAATTGAAATTCAAGTTTCAGGCCTTCAACGGAAAACTGTTTTTGGAAAAGTTGGTTGAAGATTCGAATGTCGACGTCATACTCATGGATATTCAAATGCCGGAAATGGACGGAATCGAAACTACCCGCTTTATTTCAGAACGCTATCCGCAGATCAAAGTCATTATGCTCACTGTTCTCGACGACGACGAATCCATTTTCCAGGCTATTTTAGCCGGAGCAAACGGATATTTATTGAAAGATGAAAATCCGAAAATGCTGCTGGAAAGTATTTTATCCATTGTAGAAGGAGGAGCACCCATGTCGGCTGGAATTGCTTTGAAAGCATTGAGATTACTCCGAAATCCCCTAAAACCGGAACAACAAACCACTACAGAAAAGAAGCCGGAACTCTCTTCCCGTGAAATCGATGTTTTGAATCAGCTCAGCAAAGGAATGGATTACAAACAAATTGCCGAAAACCTGATTATTTCGCCTGCAACTGTCCGGAAACACATCGAAAATATTTATTCAAAACTCCAGGTTCACAATAAAATGGAAGCCGTAAATCTCGCTCAGAAACATCGGATTATAGATTAATTCCGAATGATGAATTCCGAATGCCAAATAATTATTCACACTTATCCATAATACTCCGAAATTTCAATTCGCAATTCGCAATTCGCAATTCGTAATTCGTAATTCGTAATTCGTAATTCAAAGTTACCACTCCTTTGCCATATCCAACACCTCCTGAATCGAATCATAGGTGTTTTCACGAATCATTCCCCATTCATTCTTTTCGATCCAAATTGCCTGCGTAATGGATTCTTCTTCCTGTGGCGTAACTTCCAGAGAACCTGTATAATTCAAGGCATACCACCAGTTTTTCTTAATGGTCAATCTTCCCATGTAAGAATAAGTATGAAACGTGATTCCGATCAGGTGGTCAATCGTTGGCCCCACAATTCCGCATTCTTCCTCAATTTCACGAATAGCAGCTTCCCAGGGTTGTTCATGCATGTCAAGTTTTCCCTTTGGGATATCCCACATTCCATGTCGTTCAATAAATAAATACCGCAATTTACTCTTTACTATCCCTCCGGCAGCATCCATAAACTCATAGTTTTGAAACACCTGGTTCAGAGCGAGCTCAAAATCTTCATAAACCACTAACAAACAGTAATTTGAAGTGGAAAAATCAAACTGATCCAACAGCTTGGTCAAATCATTTTCAAGCGAATTATATACGAAATCATAGCGCCTTAAAGGAAGCTCCTCGGAAGAATCCAAAAACTCTATAATCGAATTATCAATAAAAACTTTGTACATTTGCACCATGATTTTAAATAAAGATCGAGCACTAAAAGTAGCGGAATTTTTGCTACAAATTAAAGCAGTAAAGTTACAACCAAATTCTCCATTTACGTGGGCTTCGGGTTGGAAATCGCCAATATATTGTGATAATAGAATCACACTTTCTTTTCCGGCAATCAGAACGTATATCCGACAAGGTTATGCGGATGCGATTCTGGAGCATTTCGGAAAACCGGATATTATTGCAGGAGTTGCAACAGGTGGAATTGCACAGGGAGCTTTGGTAGCTCAGGAACTTGGAATTCCGTTTGTATATGTTCGCAGCTCAGCGAAAGGTCACGGTTTAGGAAACATGATCGAAGGACATTTTGAAAAAGGTCAGCGCGTAGTGGTGATCGAAGATTTAATTTCAACCGGAGGAAGCAGCTTACAGGCCGTTCAGGCTTTGAGAGGAGCAGGATTGGAAGTAAGAGGTTTGGTAGCGATTTTCACATACGGATTTGATATTTCCATCAAAAATTTTGCGAATGCGGAATGTCCGTTTGTAACACTTACCGATTACGATCATTTGATTGATCAGGCTTTGAAATCGGATTATGTGACCATGGGTGATGTCAATTCTCTGAGAGAATGGAAAATCAATCCCGATAACTGGAAAAACTAAGACATGCTATTAAAAACGGATTCTTCAGCGGTAAATGCTTCGGCGCAGAAAGTGTTTGAATTTCTTTCGGATGCTAAAAACATAGAGTATTTGCTCCCGGCCGATAAAATCTCTGATTTCCAATCGGATGAAAAAGGTTGTTCTTTCAAAGCTCAGGGAGGAATCGTGATTCCTTTGCAGTACGTTTCAAAAGAACCGAATACTAAAATCCACATGGAATCCGGCGATAAAGCACCTTTCAGTTACACCTTATCCATTATTCTGAAAGAAACCGGAGAAAATACCTGCGAAGGACACATTGAATTCGAAGCCAACATCAACATGTTTATGAAAATGATGGTAGAGAAACCATTGACCAGCTTATTCGTTGTAATGACGAAGAACCTTCAGAAACAATTCCAATAATTACGAATTACGAGTACCGAATTACGAATTATTGGATCTTTGTTAAAACCAAATCAATCTTCCTGACTACAAATCCAACTAATTCGGCATTAGGAATTGGGAACTCGTAATTCTTTCGCGTAGTTCGCTTCAAAATTCAATTCCTGGTTGTGATACACCGTCACCACTCCGTCTTTTTCCACTAAAATATTCCCGATTTGATCTACTCCGCGGATAATTCCACGGAAAGGAACCGGATCTTGCCGCTCTTCTATCGTGATTTCTTCATCTTTTTTCCACATGAAAGACTCGTACTGCTCTTTCAGCTTCTCAAAATCCGACTGTAGTAAAGTGGTGTAAAATCCGTTCAGGCTTTGAGACAACAGATCTAAAATGGTCCATATTTCGGGAGATTTTCCGGCAATTTCACTCAAAGAAGTCGCATAAACCACACTTTGAATCGGTGAAACATTCACTCCTATTCCAACAATGGCACCTTCTACCTTTCCGTTTTTCCAGTTCGTTTCAATCAATATTCCCGCAATCTTTTGATTATCGATGAAAATATCATTCGGCCATTTGATCGAAACCAGGTGTTTTGTGAACGACTGAACCATCTCTCTTACGGCAAGCGCAATGGACATATTGAGGTAGCACAAGTGGTCGACTGACAAAAAATCAGTTTTTAGAAAATAGGTTCCTGTAAACTG
>NZ_JASLCN010000020.1 GCF_030151805.1 Fluviicola sp. | reverse complement strand
CAACCTTGATTTCCCATGGAATGTTTACATCTGTGGTTAAGGTATCGATGTAAACCGTTGTTGAACCGACTTGCTGCGCTACCTGCGCATGAATCAAATCAGCAAGAACAAACGGGACAATGAATAGTAATTTTTTGAATTGCATGACCTGAAATTTAGAATTACACTTTTCAAGTTATGGAAAACAGGGTTGTGATACAAAAAAAGCCCGTTAATAAATGATAAGAATTGTTTTTTTAATCACCTATCAACAGGAATCCATCTCTTTAGCAGCTTATTCATTTCCGTGATTCGATACCTCTTTGGGAAATTTATCTCCAACCAGATTCAAACGAATTCCGTGCTCCAGGTAAGCTTTCAATCCATCTATAACCGTTGTAAATCCGCCTGTATTGTCCTGAATCGCTGCAAGTAGTTCTTCTCCCTCCAGGTCGAAACCATCATTTCTGATCACCAGATAAGTTGAACCATCGGACAAAGATTGAAATTGATAATCTACAGTAGTTGCCGGGTTTCCCCATTCGGTCAGAATGCGTTGATTCGGGATGATTTCTTTCGTTAGAACTTGCGCGGAAACACCGTACATTTCCCATTCCCAGGTCACAGTTTTTCCGACTTCCAAATTCCCACTCGACTTCGTAAACCAAAATTTCGTCGTAATCTCCGGATCAATAAACGCCTGGAAAACTTCTGAAACGGGTTTCCGGATTTTCATTTGAACTTCAACTGCCGGGGCTTTTTGTTGTTTCATACTGCTTGATTTTGTGTTATTCGTTTTAAAAGAGCCGGTCATGAAAGCCGATTATTGACTTACCGGATTAATTTTTCTTTTTCTCGTTCATATAAGCCACTGTGTAATCCATCATATGAACCAGGCGCTCCCGGTCAATATCCGCCAGCTTGTTTACGTACATACACACTTTGCCCATTTTAAATTTCCCAAGATCTTTCAACAGGAATTCGTGTTCAGGCAAACCGGTATAAATATATAGCGAAAGCGCTGCTTTCCGCGGAGAGAACCCCAATATCGGCATATCTCCTTCATGTCCGCTGACGTATTTGTAATGATACGTTCCAAAACCAATGATGCTCGGACCCCACATTTTCGGTTCAAAACCCGTTGCTTTTGTCATTAGCGCGATCAGTTCGTGACTGTCTTTCCGCTTTTGTTCCGAAGTTGTAAACTCTTCAATGAATTCAAAAACGTCCTTCTCCGTTTCGTGTGTTTTATTCTTTGCCATATTTTTTCGATTAATTCGTCATGCTTCTTCCAACAAAGCGTTCTTTACCCAGTAAATAACCAATTGCTTTTTCAACATTCCGTTCCACACTTGCTTCTGTTTTGAGATTTGCAATATACCGAACGATCTCCAATTTGTGTGAAGGAGTCAGGCTTTCAAAGATTCCGTTTGCTTCGGAGTTGTTTTGAAGTGCTTCAGTCAGTTTCGGATGCATTTCCACTTTGCGTTCTTCCGGATCGAAAGCCACGGATAATTCGACTATTTCTCCAATGCGTTTCGGGGAATTTGCAAGCATTTGCGTGTTGATGTAAAGCCGCCAATGTCCGCTATATTTCACCAGGGTTTGTTTGTATTCCTTTCCGTTGATCAATCCACGAATCGGAATCGGGCCTTTATCTTTTCCGAATTCCAGAAACAAACTTTCCAAAATCGTTTCCGGAACAAAAACGAAGGGATTGATTCCGATAATCTCAATTACCGCCCGAAATGATGCTGAGTCCTTTTTGTCCATACATTCAATTACGGACTAAAAATACAATTATTGATTTTGTTTTCTGAAATTGGAGGGAATCCGTTTTCACAAAAGTAACAACCGCTTATCTGGCATTTGTCCAACAGAAAACGCTTGAAAGCGGATAAATCGCCGTTCTATTGTGCCAATAGTTTTTTGATCACTACAATTTGTCCCAGGTGATAATAAATGTGTTCTACAATTCCGGCAATGTTGCGGTAATTGGTTCCATATTTCGGATCAACGAAGTCCTGTGTTAATTGTTCATCTTGTAATTTTTCGATCAGCAACGCTGCTTTTTCGGCTTTCTCCCAGATAGTCTGCTGAAAACTCTCCCACTCTTCTTTTGTTTCCGGAGCTTTTGAAATCCAGCTTAATTCGTCCTTTCCGACCAATTTATTCTCTTCCAGCACCATGATCAGTACATCGAGATAATATGCCAAATGAAAGGTCAGCGCGGAAATTGAATTCAATGAATAAACCTGAACACCCGCCTGGTCAAAAGTAACATCAGACAGTGTGCTTTTTAAATCTACTGTACTCCAGTTTCCTCCGAAGTGAGCATCTCTTAAATGTTTTGCCAGTTGCTTTGTCAAACTCATACTATTCAGCATTTTTGAGGTTTCTGATTCTTTTACTTAACCAATCCCGATAAGTTATTTCAAATTTCAATTCTCCTTTTCCATGCATTCCGGTTTCTTTCCAACCGGACATTCTGTAAAATGTTTCGGCTCTTGTCTTCGGAGAGGTTCCCAACCAAACGGTTTCTGTTGTCTGATCGAAATACCAGTCGAGCATCACGTCATGCAATTGACGACCGATTCCTTGTTTCTCAAAATCAGGATGGATGAACAAGGCCCAGATATTGCGATCTTTCAAATCAACGATGGAAAAACCTGCAATCCGATCGTCTGTTTCATAGACCCAGCCTTTTCCACGAACAGTAAGAAACTCTTCACAATCTTCATTTGTCACTAAATCCGGGTTCGACAGCATGTTTTCTTTCACAGCGTTTCGAACAATCTGAATTTGCGGGATGTCTTCTATTTTAGCTTCTCTTATCATCCTGGTTTTATTCGTTCGGTTTCTCTGCCAAATACAGGTGTTGTTTTGGTAAATCAAGGTATTCAGCCTTGTCAAAACCAGCTTGGAGAACCTTGTCCTGATTGGTTAAAAACCCGTGTCAGAATGAAAAATACGATTTTCCTTTTAATTATTTGGATCAGGTGTGAAAATAAAAGTCGCAAAACAAGCTATTGCGAAGAAAAAATAAAAAACCATTTAACCACTAATAATCAAACACTTAAACCAATCTACTTAATGATAAACTTGATGACGATTCGTAATATTGCGATATTGCAAATTTGCGTTCGAAAAGATCAGCACCAATTTTCAGTGATTATTTTAATTTCCGGGAAAAAGAATACGGAAAATCCATCAATCCAAACTTCCGGTTCAAAGCAGGTGTAGCGGTCATTTTGAAATCGAGTACCGCCCCTTTCATCAGTTCCGAATGATTGATAAACAACTTCGAATAATCTGCGCCGTTCCACGAAAGTGAAGAAACATACCTGTTTTCAGGCGAATTTTGTACCGCATTCAAAACCAATTCTTTTCCGTTAGCCAGGTGAATTACTGCTTTTTGAAACAACGGAGCTCCCAAAACGTATTCATCCGTCGCAGGACAAACCGGGTAGAATCCCAGGGCAGAAAAAACATACCAGGCAGAAGTTTGACCGTTGTCTTCGTCTCCGCAATAACCATCGGGTGTTGGTTTGTATAACCGATTCAAAACCTCACGAATCCAATACTGTGTTTTTTCAGGAGCACCTGCATAATTGTACAAATAAATCATGTGCTGAATCGGTTGATTTCCGTGTGCATATTGTCCCATATTCGCAATTTGCATTTCCTTGATTTCATGAATCATTCCACCGTAATAACTGTCATCATAAACCGGAGGAAGCGAAAACACCGAATCGAGTTTTGCAATGAAGTTATTCTTTCCGCCCATTAAATCAATCAATCCCTGAACATCGTGGAAAACGGACCATGTGTAATGCCAGCTGTTTCCCTCTGTAAATGCGTCACCCCATTTAAACGGATTGAATGGAGACTGAAAATGCCCGTTTGCATTTCTCCCACGCATCATTCCGCTGACCGGATCAAACAAATTGCGGTAATTCTGTGAGCGTTTGGCATAAAGATCCCATTCTTTTTTCGGTCTGTTCAAGGCTTTTCCAAGTTGATAGATTGCAAAATCATCGTAAGCATATTCCAGCGTTCTTGCAGCATTCTCATTGATTTTCACATCGTATGGAACGTACCCCAATTTGTTGTAATAGCTCACTCCCAAACGACCAACCGCACCAATTGGCCCTTCATTGTTTGCTCCGTGCAGCAAAGCTTCATACAATTTTTCAATGTCGTAACCGCGCAATCCTTTGATGTACGCATCTGCAACGACGGAAGCCGAATTATTCCCGATCATGATATCCGAATAGCCCGGACTAGACCATTCCGGTAAAAAACCTCCTTCCAGGTAAGCATTGACCAAACCTTCCTGCATTTCGCGGTTGATTTCCGGATAAACCAGGTTCAACAAGGGATAAAGCGCTCTGAATGTATCCCAAAAACCGGTTCCTCCGAACATTTTTCCGGGAAGTACCTGACCGTTATAAGGACTCCAGTGAACTTCCTTTCCGTTCGCATCAATTTCATAGAGTTTATTGGGGAAAAACAAGGTTCTGTACAAGCAGGAATAAAAGGTTCGCAGTTGTTCTTCCGATCCTCCGGATACTTCGATCTTCCCCAATTTATTATTCCATTCATTTTCAGCATTCCGAAGCACATCATCGAAATTTTTTGTTCCGATTTCCCGTTGTAAGTTCAATTCAGCCTGTTCGAATGAAATAAAGGATGAAGCAACTTTCAAGTGAACCTGCTCGCCTCTTTGAGTTTTGAATCCGACTACAACTCCCGAATGATTTGATTCCGATTCGTCTCCTTTTGCTCCCAATTTTCCATTGGATGCAAGCGAATAGAACGAAATATCCTGATCCAGGTAAATGACAAAATAATTTTTGAAATTAGTCAGTTTGCCTCTTGCATAGCGTTTTGTATAACCTGCAATTTTGCGTTCTTTCGGGAAAACTTTCACGTACGATCCACGATCCAGAGCATCGATCACAATGAATGAACTGTCGCTTTTGGGGAATGTAAACCGAAAAACTGCAGCGCGTTCGGTTGGAGTTAATTCTGCGGTTACGTCACAATCTGCCAGGTAAACGCTGTAATAATGGGGTTTCGAGATTTCTGATTTATGTGAAAACCAGCTTGCCCGTTCGTTTTGATCAAAAACCGGTTTTCCGCTTCCCGGCATGATGGCAAATTGCCCGTAATCATTCATCCACGGTGAAGGCTGATGTGTTTGTTTGAATCCGCGAATTTTATCTGCGCCGTATTGGTAAGCCCAGCCGTCGCCCATTACATTTGTTTGTGCGGTCCACATATTCATTCCCCAGGGCAAACCAACTGCCGGATAGGTGTTTCCATTGGAAAGTTCCATTTTGGAATCGGTTCCCATCAGAGGATTCACATAATCAACAGGTTTAAACTGAGCAGAGGCTGCAAACGGCAAAAGCAAAAAAAGAAATCGTCTCATTATTCGATTGAAATGAAACCACAAGATACTTATTTCTGACTTTTAATGAGGTGTTGTGAACACCTGATTCACTAATAATTTCCGAGAAGGATGGCTAATGTGCTGGCAGGCAAATCTCCCTTTAAAGTTCCCAAACAATCGGAATAAATAGTTGAATTGCCCCGGTAGATTTTGTCTCCTTTAATCGTCAGCATGCAATCGGAGTAGCTGG
>NZ_JASLCN010000476.1 GCF_030151805.1 Fluviicola sp. | reverse complement strand
TTGACTTATCAGCGTATAAAGTAACGAATCTTCGGGCTTTTCGAATCCGGTAGAGTTCCAGTCCTTTTGAATAAAAACCTTATCCGCAGTTGTTTTTACACCCACCCTGACTTTGAAAAAATCCTTTATCTTACCGATTGATCTTTTTTCAATATCTGCTATCCACTTTGCTTCCTGGTCCGTGAGCATTTGCCACAGTCCTTTTGAGCCCTGCTCATACAAAAGCAAACCTTTGGTTAAATTAAATTTCTTGTCTTCAATTAAAAAACACCCGGACTGATCCGTATTCATGGCTTCAAATACTGAACCCGCATGGTATTCAGGTTGCTTCCCGTTGAGCTCCTCATAAATTTTGGTAAAGTGCGAAGTTGAAGCAGTTAGTGATTTTTTAGTCTTTTTCCTCCCTAAAAAGATTGCAGGAAGTACTGCAGCATCGAATAGCTTGGTGTCTCCAAGATCAATGACATGTAAGATTTCAAAATGATCACTTAAAAATTGCCGGATGCTTTCACCACTTTTTGTTGTTAAGTACCTGTTTGAAGTCAGCACCCCTAAAACACCACCCTCTTTTAACTTTTCTGTCATTCCGATTAAAAAAGCGTAGTAAAGATCAACCCTTCCTTTCAGATCAAACTGATCTGCCAGTTCCCGGGCTTTTTCAGCACCCAGCACCTGAGTTCTCACATAAGGTGGATTCGCAATGATGGCATCATATCGGCCATGATTTTCATCACCCTCAAGAGACAGAGAATCCAGAAAATCTCTTTTTATCAATGTAGCCTCAATGCCGGTTCTTAAGAAACTTTGATGAGCCTTTTCCAAATACCCCTTATCTGCATCAAAACCATACAATTGCGCATCTTTCCCAATGTTTCTTAATGATTGATGCATTGCCTGAATCAAAGCTCCGTCACCACATGCAGGATCCAAAATAATGGGATTTTCTGTATTCAAAAACGGAGTCATTAAATCCGCCAGGTAGTTTGCCAATCCCAATGGGGTAAATGTTGCTCCTGTTTCCTTAATCTCTTCTTTTGATCTCATTGGTTCAAAGATACGAAAAGACGACCATCAGTATCATGATTATTCAGTTTTCATTGAGTTGTCTTCGCTGTCTGAATCCAGGCCGAAACCTCACAGAACCATATTTAAATATCCTTTTAATAAAAAGAAATCAATGGCCCGGTTTAAAAGTACAGGAACGTAAAAACCATCAATTACAATGTTTCAAAATCAGATTGTCAACCTCCGCTCCATACTTCGTAAAGAATTGAAGTTCTTGTGCTTTTTTCAGGTAGATGCACGCATTTGTCAGATCCTTATTATCAATTGCAATGATTGCGAGATTCCGGTAAGCATAGGAATTTTTAGGTTCCAGTTTCAGAGATTTCCGGATGAGCTCTTCCCCTTCTTTCGAAAAACCCAATTTGTGCCTGATCAAACCGTAATTGTTCAGCAAACGGAAATCTTTCTCGTCATAAATCTGTTTGTAAATCAAATCAGCTTCACGGTATTTTTCCAACATGGAATAACAATAAGCAATATTGATACTGATATCCAGGTCCGGATTCAATTCACGGGCTTTCAGCAAATCGGTCAATGCATCTCCAAATTCACTCAATGCATAGGACACATCTTGTCGTCTGATATAAAAACGCCAATCCGTAGAATCAATAGCAATTGCCTGATCATAATTTTCTTTCGCTTCTTTGAATTGAGTCTCCTCATATAGAATCAATCCTTTATAGTAATAGGCATTTGAAGCCTTCGGGAAATTTTCGATGATCTGCTCGTAATAGTAAAGTGCACTGTCATTCTGCTCCAGGTTCAGATAACAACTCCCCAGATTCATCAAAGACAATTCCTGGTTCTCATCATTTATTCCGCGACGTACGATTTCCAGGAATCCTTTCTTAGCGATATCATACTTTTTCAACTGAAAATAGCAGCTTGCAATCCAAAATTTCACATCAACAGAATGATTCGTCCTGGCTTCTTTATTGAATACATTCAATGCTTTCTTGTAATCTTCTTTGGCAAACAGCTCTTCACCTTCATGGAGCAGCTTCGATTTTTCCTGGGAAAAAGAAACAAAGCCAATAATACTAAAAAGACAAAACAGTAATTGTTTGACCATGATTTAACTGGTTTAAAATTCTGAAACAAAAATACAACGAAGTTCGCAATGATAAGCACCAATTCTTATTTCCCCGCCAAACTGTCCGTTTGTTTTTTTATCCACCAATGAACAGAATCCTTATCGGCAATTTTCAGGGAATCAAGCAAGATATTATACTTGGAATACGGATGATGCCGGTTCATTTTTTCATTCCGGTATAAACTTCGTGCAAAGTAATAATCCTTCTTTTCCGGTTTAGCAGGAATGACGGATTCCCGATCGTCATACAACTGAACAACGTTCTTCCCATCCAGCTTTCCAACGCAGCCGTATTGCCGAATATAATCCTTTGTTTGCTTGAGATTCGAGACATCGAGGTAATACTTCCCCAGCGAGTCTTTAATGATCCTCCCGAGATTTTCCTGTCCGAGATACACTTCCAGTTGATCGAATTTCATCAGCGTATCCGATTTAAAAGGAATAAACTCCCTGTCGTTCGAAGTCGTTCCGGGAGCAGGACTGGAATTGCAGGCACACAAACATACAGCTAATGAAAACCACATCACCACACTTCTTTTCATAGAATCAGAATCTCACATACAACTTACAACGAATTGGTGAGAAGAGCAAATCCATAATGCCGGATGTGGGAAAGATGTAAATAATGTAGATCATGAAAAGTGATTTTCCATAAAAGCAAAAACCCTGGAGCATTTGATACACTCCAAGGTTTTCTAAGCTTACAGCCATATAAGCTATTTTCTTTACTTTTAACAGTTGCGGTCTGGACGGGACTCGAACCCGCGACCCCATGCGTGACAGGCATGTATTCTAACCAACTGAA
>NZ_JASLCN010000455.1 GCF_030151805.1 Fluviicola sp. | reverse complement strand
TTTGTAGGTATCCTTGTTTCGCTGAACGGTTGTAAACAAGTTCCGGATGGTCAGTTTCAATTCATCGGGAGAAAAAGGCTTGGAAACATAGGCATCGGCTCCATGCTGCAAACCTTCCAGACGGCTTTCCAACGATGCTTTTGCGGAAAACAAGACTACCGGCAGGTGATTTGTCAGTTCATTCGACCGGATTTCCCGCAATAATTCAATTCCGTCTTTCTCAGGCATCATGATATCGGAAAGAACAATATCCGGTAAGTTTTCACGAATCAGATCAATGGCCTGCTGACCATTTTTCGCATGAATAATGTGGAAGTTTTCTTTCAAAACGGAAATACTGAAGGTTGCTGTATCCGGATCATCTTCTGCCAGCAAAAGCGTCGGAATATCCTCATTCGGAATACCGGAATCCGCCACCTGGTTTGCTTCCCGCACCGGAATCGTTACTGCAAAGCTTGTTCCGGACGAATTACTCTGAAGATCAATCGTTCCTTGTGCCAGGTCTACCAATTCTTTGACCAAAGACAAGCCGATTCCTGTTCCCGTTACATCAGAAGTATGTTTTCCCCTGAAAAAACGGCGAAACACCTTTTTCTGATCTTTTTTAGGAATTCCGGGACCGGTATCACTTACACGAATCAGCAATTGATTGTTCTCAATCCGGGAAACAACTTCAATTTCCGTATTTGCCGGGCAATATTTCACTGCATTTCCAATCAGATTCGACAGGATTTTCTCCAATCCGTTGGAAGGAAACGAATAATAGGTTCCGGAATGATTCCTCGTATGAGCGATTTGTATGTTTTTCGATTTTGCTTCACCGGCAAAGTTGTTGACAATCTGTTCGATAAACTCATCTACATCTCCATTGGTAAAATGAAGTTGAAAACTCCCCTTCCCCAGTTTCGAAGCATCGAGCAATTCATTCACCAGCCCAATCAGCTTCTTCGAGTTTCGCTCCATCAGCTCCAATTCATGCTGGTACGAAGAAGCCGTAGCTTGTTTCATTACCTGGATCGGGCCGTCGATAAGCGTCAACGGAGTTCTGATCTCATGAAAAATATTTTCAAAGAGTTTCAGTTTTTCCTGTTCGAATTCCTGTGTGATTTTCTTTCGTTGAAAGAGCAGATAGGTAATAGATCCTGCAACTAAAAACACAGAAATCGCGATAAACAAAAGGACATTCCGCTGGTTTTTATTTTTTTGGATTTCCTGTTTATGCAGCTGGATTTCCTTTTCCTTTTTTTCACTTTGGTATTTGATTTCCAATTCATCAATTTCTTTCTGCTTTGCTACGGAGAAAATGCGCTGACGGGCTTCTGTTTCCAGTTTTTTGTAGTGATAGGCATTTTTGAAATCGTGAATGGAATCATACAAAGCACTGATCCGCTCGAATAAAGCGGGCTTAAAGGTATCTTCCGGCCGATGTTCATTCGTTACAATCGCTTTTTTCATGTATTCAAATGCTTTCGGATAATTCTTCACCCCGAAATAATAATCTCCCAGGTTTTGATACGTAGTCATCATCGTGAGATAATCGTTCTTTTTGGAAGAAAACTCAAGGCTTTTGTTGTAATAGTAAATACAAGAATCCGGTTGCACACTTTGATACGCCGCTCCCAGGGAATTATAAACAGCAGCCACGTATTCGGTTTGCTTTTTCTTGAGCAGTGTTTTTTCTGCTTCTTTCAGCGTTTTAATCGACTCATCAAAAGATTGATTCATGATCTGCAAACCGGCCAGATTTGCCATAATCAATGCATAATACCGGTAATCATTTGCTTCTTTCTTCGCCTGCGCAGCCAGTTTCATGTATTTTTCCGCTTTGCCAATGTCACTCATGTAGAAATAACACACCCCTATTCCGTTGTAAATGGTTCCTGCAAGCGATTTTTCGTCGTGTTTTTCAGCTAGTTCAAGCCCTTTCAGATAAGCTGAGAGCGCTTTTTTCAGTTTGTTTTGTCTTTGATACGCTTCTCCGATCACCGAATATGAACGAATGACAACAACATAATTGTTTGTTTCCTTTCCGATAGCTCTGGCAACTTGTCCGTAATAGATACTGGAATCGGGGTTTTCCGACAAATGATAATTAGCCAGTTCGATGTTTAATTCCCCTTTTCGCTGTTCATTGGATGTTGCTATTAAGGAACGCAGGGAATCTGCCGTGTTCTGACTCAACAACTGTTGGGGTAAAAGTGCTAAAATGATCAGAATGAAGGAAAAAACAAAATTTGTCATATGGTCTTTATAAAGTGACTTGTATATAACTGTTCGAATTGTTTCATAAAAGTACTGAAATTCTTTGTAGCTCCCATTCTTATTGATTTAAACCAAAAATCACACTAGAGATTTAGTATGAATATTTTTTTCTGAGCACAAACAAAATGATTAATTAATAATCAAAAAAATATTAATAATTTATCTTAATTTTGTAAAACCACTTCAAATTCAAAGTAGTTATGTCTGATCCTTTATTCTATAAAAATGGTCGCGGAGCTCAAATCAATCCGCACAATCGCTTCTTTTCACAAGAAAAAGGAGATGATTTTGACGACATTGATCCGTTTGAGGAACCCGAATTGAAAACCAAATTCATTGAAGTTCACCCGAAGACGATCATAAATAAACTCACCAGTCCGGATGTCGGAATGTATTATTCCCTGAATCCGTATCAGGGTTGTGAACACGGCTGCACTTATTGTTATGCGAGACCAACACACGAATATTGGGGTTACAGCGCCGGAACCGATTTTGAGCGCGTTATTCTCGTAAAGAAAAATGCACCGGAATTGCTGGAAGAAGCCCTGAACAAGAAATCATGGAAAGTCCAAACGATCTCCATTTCCGGAAATACTGATTGTTATCAACCTTGTGAACGCGAATACAAAATCACGCGAAAATTGCTGGAAATCATGCTGAAATACAAGCATCCTGTGGGAATTATTACCAAAAACGCCTTGATTACGCGGGATCTGGATATCCTGGAAGAATTGGCAAAATTAAATTTGGTGGCAGTAAACATTAGTATCACGAGTTTAAAAGAAGAACTGCGGAGAAAACTGGAACCCCGAACCGCAAGCTCTCGCAAGAAACTGCAAGCCATTGAACTGCTTTCCCAACATGGAATCCCGGTAAATGTGCTGATGGCGCCGATCATTCCGGCATTGAATGACGATGAAATTTTTTCGATTGCAAAAGAAGCTGCAAATCACGGCGCGTTGAGCATATATCACCAAATTG
>NZ_JASLCN010000439.1 GCF_030151805.1 Fluviicola sp. | reverse complement strand
GGAACGATCAAAGTGGCTCATATCATGGTTGCAACCGGAAAAGATGCAAGCATAGAAGAATTAGAGGCAGCACACAAAAAAGTAGAAGAAATCTACGCGAAATTGCAACAAGGCGAATCGTTTGAAAAACTGGCAAGCGAATTCTCTGACGACGCGCAAACTGCCGAAAGAGGTGGTGAATTGCAACTTTTCGGAACTGGTACAACGACTCGTATGGTTCCTGAATTTGAAGAGGCTGCTTTTGCATTAAAGGAAAACGGGGAAATCTCAAAACCGGTTCAAACGGCATTCGGGTACCACATCATCAAGCGTTTGGACTTGACTCCGCTTCGTTCTTTTGATGAATTGAAAAAAGAAATTCAAGGAAAAGTGAACAAAGATGAGCGTTCAATTATTACACAACAATCTTTCATCGAGAAATTGAAAAAGAGCTATTCTTTTAAAGATAACTACAGCAAAACAAGCAAGTGGTTTATTCAGAATATTGACTCAAACTATTTCAAAGGAACCTGGAATCCAACCGGTTTGAAACCAATTACTATGTTTACATTGGACAAAAAAGCATTTACTCAGCAAGATTTTGCAGCTTATTTGCAGAAGAATTACAGAAGTTTCAAGAACATGGATTCAAAATCATTGGTTCAAAAGCAATACAGTGCCTGGCAGAACAGTGAAATCCTGGCTTATGAAGAAAGCAAACTGGACACAAAATATCCGGACTTCAAGGCATTGATGCAGGAATACCACGATGGAATCTTGTTGTATGAAGTGATGTCTGACAAAGTTTGGAACAAAGCCATCAAAGATACTTCCGGTTTGAAAACATTCTTTGAAGCGCACAACTCCAACTACACGTGGGGAAAACGCTACAATGCTTATGTGTATGAGTGTTTGAACGATGATATTGCGAAGAAAGTAGCAGGAATGTTGAAAAGCGATACTATTTCTTCCCGAACAGTGATCAATGCGATCAACAAGGATTCCGAATTGAACTTACGTGTTCGCACAGGGAAATTTGAAGTAGAATCCACTCCGTATTTGAAAGGACATGACCTGAAAAAAGGTGTGAACCCGGCATATGTTGTTGACGGAAAATACTACATCGTAAAAGTGGACGAAATCCTGGAACCGGGTGCAAAAACACTTCCGGAAGCGAAAGGAGCAGCAACTTCCGATTACCAGAATTACCTGGAGAAGGAATGGCTGACCGAAATTGCCAAAAAGCATCCGATTGTCATTCACGAACAAGTTCTCTATAGTCTTGGAAAATAACTACAGAAAAGCCGGTTCAATCCGGTTTTTCTTTTTTAAGAAAATGTTTTAATTCTTAAAATAATGTAATTTGCCTGACGTTATTGATTGAATCTCAAAAAAGAACACGAAATTAGCGGTTCATTCGCTTGATACATATAAAAATGAAATACAGCATATTCCTTAGTTTACTTTTCACTTTGGCTTTAACAAAATCGTTTGCTCAACCGAAAATCATTGACAAAGTGATCGCTCAGGTGGGTGAAAACATTATTCTTTATTCCGAAATAGAAGGTCAGAAGCAATCAATGATTCAAAACGGAGTAACCGTAGAGAACATTAATGAATGCGTGCTTTTGGAACAGATGCTTTACAACTTCCTGTTAGTGAATCAGGCAGAGCTGGATTCGATCCAAATCAGTAACGAGCAGGTTGATGCTGAAATGGAAAACCGTCTTCGGGTGTACGAAAATCAAATGAAGAATGTGAAAGACGAGAAAGGAAACCCGATCACGCTCGAATCATTTTACGGGAAGACAAAATCCCAGATTAAGGAGGAATTCAGAACGACTATTAAGAAAAGAATGCAAGGACAGGAAGTTGAACGTGGAATTACTTCCGCGATTGATGTTTCTCCTTTGGAAGTTGAAACCTTCTTCAATTCCATCCCGAAAGACAGTTTGCCTTATATCAACTCGCAGCTTTCATTCCAGCAGATTGCTATATTTCCCAAAATAACCAAAGCAGATAAAGAACTTGCTTTTAAGAAAATATCAGATCTCCGCAAACAAATTGTAGCCGGAAAAACGACTTTCTGCAGTGCTGCCAGCTTGTACTCGGAGGACCCGGGAAGTGCTAAAAACTGTGGTCGTTATGAAGCAACCAGAGGAATGATGGTAAAACCGTTTGAAGCAACAGTATACAGTTTGAAAGTGGGTGAGATCAGCGAAGTATTTGAAACGGAATATGGTTTTCACTTCATGCAGCTATTGGATCGGAAGGGTGATGATTATATTGTATCACATATTCTGATCGCTCCGAAATTCAGCCTGGACAGCCTGGATGCATCCAGTAAGCGTCTGGAAAAGTGCTACAACGATTTGAAACAAAATAAAATCATTTGGGAAGATGCGGTACGCATTTACTCAAACGATGCAAACACAAAAGAAAACAGAGGATACATTACGAATCCGATAACAGGAGAAATCAAATGGAGTGTTGAAGAAGTAAACCAGGTAGATCCGATGATGTTCCAGTTAACGGACGGGTTGGAAATAAACCAGGTGACCTCTCCTACTTTGTATTTCGATTTCAACGAACGTAAAGAAGCAATCCGCATTGTTCGGGTTGCGGAAAGAACCAAACCTCACGTAGGTAATCTCACGGATGATTACAATCTTTTCCGAATGATGGCTTTAGACGATAAAAAGCAAAAAGCGATTGCGGCGTGGACTAAATCAAAAATATCCACAGCTTATGTCCGCATCGATGATTCTTTCAAAGATTGTCAATTCCAAAATCAATGGATTCCAAAAGCACCTTAAAGAAAAAACTATAAAGCCATGTCAGACGTTGCTGCTATTGAACAACTAGTAAAAGACTATCAAGCACTTAAAAACGAAATTCACCAGGTCATTGTCGGTCAGGAAGAAGTGGTTGATCAGGTATTGATTTCCATTTTCTCAA
>NZ_JASLCN010000407.1 GCF_030151805.1 Fluviicola sp. | reverse complement strand
TACTATTTTATTTCGGGATCGTGCAACGGCCCCTCCGGAGAACAAAACCTCTTTACAATGGGTGTTGATTATGGCGGGACGATTATGTTTTCACATATTATAGATAAAACGAATTACCGGAATGCAGGAGCATCAGTCATGTACTATGCGCCGTTGAATACCGTTTACCTGATGGCTAATAACAGCATCTCACATCAATTTCAGATTGCAAGATGTGACCCATACACCGGATTTTTTGTAACACCCAGCTGGATGCGTCACCAGATAGCAGGACTTCCAATCGGAAGCGGTGTAGACCAAAACGGATTCCGCCTGCAGCAAACACCAAACAAGCAGATTGTAATTGGTGGATACCTGAGCGCTCCAACCGGAGCAATGCCGGAACAACTCACTCCTTTTCAAATGGTTCTGCGGGAAAATTTAACGTTCCTCGCAGCAAAGATTTATCAGTCTGGCAATAATTCACCAATGTCACCTAGTTATTTTGAAGAAAACGGAAACTCTGTTTTTATCAATACACCCGATATGATTGCTTATAACAAGACGGTGAACAGAACTTACCTGGTGAATCAAAATACCGTTAACGGTGGATTTGACTTACATGTGTCTTCCCTGCTTCAGCCATCGAAATGCGAAAAAGCAGTCCAGGTGACAACTTACAGTGATCCGCACAATATCATTGGCAGCGGAAACTTCAACCCGCTTCCGATGTACCCCAATCAGTATGACCCGCATGAGAAAAACCGGGGATGTTCAAATATTGTACTTTGTCAGTATCCTCCTGCAAGTTCTATTATTGTGAATACTCCGAATACAGCCTTATTGGCTCCGAATCCTGCTACGAATAAGTTAACTGTTACACTGGAAGAAGAAACCATTCAAAGTGTGTTGGTTTATGACATGAAAGGAAATCGGGTGCTTTCACAAAAAGCAGCAGAACGTGCATCCAATGAAATGACTCTTGCAGTCGAGAAACTCGATCAGGGAGCTTATATCGTTGAAATCACAACCAAAGAAGGTATTATTTATCGCGAAAGATTTGTAAAGGAATAAACCGTTGATCCGACTATTCACTGAGAAACCTCGTTTGTTCCGGCAAGCGGGGTTTTTCATTTTTCAATTCCGGGCTTACAAGCGAAATACAAACCAAACAATAACCGAATCTTACAAACCACATTTAAAACCTCACAGAAAACCAGTTTTGAGTACGTAATCTAACCAACCATATTTCTTCTGTGTTATATCCTAACAAAAACGCAAAAATCGGTGTTTGGCAGTTGACTCGTTATCAATAATCGCTTAACTTCCTCCCATTAACTATTATTCACTTTCTATGAAAACATCACTATTTACAGTGGCACTATTACTCGTGTCTCATTTGTGCGGCGCACAACGTTTACTGGAATTAACCAATGGCAGTTGGGATCAACCGAATTTATCCGTTGAAACTTTCGAAGATTTTGTCATTAGCGGTTTTACGGAAACAAACCCCTCAACCGGATTGCTAACTCCCACTTTTAAGGTGTGTGACCCAATGGGAAACCCACTCAATCTTTACTATGTCAATTACCAGGACAATGCCATTTTAATGGATTTCACAATCAGGGAGTCTACTCATACGATCGTTCTAACCGGAATGCTCGACGTGCCTCCGGGGGCAATGCCTTACAAAATGTTTGTTACCGAAGTGGACTTCATGACCGGAGCGCTCGTACAAAGTTCACTGCAGTATCCTGCCAGTGGATACTCCATGATTCCTCATCAGGTAATCGCTTCGGATAACAGTAACCAGGTAGTGATTGTAGGTACTGAACTTGCGGAACCTATCGATCCGGCTAATTTTGCTTCAGTTAAGAAATTCGGTTTCGTATTAGCTTTGGATATCAACAACTTCAACAGCGTAGTTGGTACTCCTATCGAAATGGATATACCTATGGGCTTTAATGTGGATTACGATATGTTGGAAAACATTACAGAAATTCCGGGATCTCATTATTTTATTTCGGGATCTTGTACAGGTCCTTCAGGAGAGCAAAATCTCTTTACAATGGGAGTTGATTATGGAGGAGTCATTCTATTTTCACACATTATTGACAAAACAAATTCCCGCCACGCAGGGTCATCTGTCATGTATAATCCGGATTTGAATGTTGTTTATTTGATGGCTAACAACAGCATCATGCACCAATTCCAGATAGCTCAGTGTGATCCGTATACCGGAGGTTTTATAACACCATGGTTTCGCCATCATATTAACGCATCTTCCATTGGGGGCGGTGCTGATCAAAACGGATTCCGCTTACAACAAACTCAGGATAATGTGATTATAATCGGTGGATACCTGAGTTTTCCGATCGGAGTACAACCGTGGCAACTGACTCCTTTCCAAATAACCCTGAAGGATAATTTGAATTTCCTGGCAGCAAAAATCTATCAATCCGGAAACAACTCTCCCCTTTCACCAAGTTATTTCGAAGAAAACGGAAACTCTGTTTTTATCAATACACCGGATATGATTGCCTATAACCCGAATCATAAACGTACCTACCTGGTAAATCAGAATACCAACGACGGTGGTTTCGATTTAAATGTATCTTCTTTGTTCCAACCATCGAAATGCGAAAAAGTCGTTCCGGTAAATACGTATAATGATCCGCACAATATTATTGGAGTCGGAAACTTCAATCCACTCCCCATCTCTCCCAATTCATACAACTCCTTTGATCAACACAGACCGAAGGCACATATTGTACTTTGTTCAAGTGTTTCCCCTGCAATGGCGGTTAACAATTCAACGACTCCGGTTGCAGTATTGGCTCCGAATCCTGCTTCTGATCTGTTGACTGTTACATTGGAAGATGAGACTATCCGGGAAGTATCTGTTTATGACATGAAAGGAAACCGTGTGCTTGCACAAAAAGCTACAGAACGTACATTGAATGAAACCACTCTTGGAGTCGGGAAACTGAACCAGGGTGCTTACATCATTGAAATTACGACCAAAGAAGGTGTTATTCACCGGGAAAGATTCGTAAAAGAATAAACCACCGTTTATTTAGTAGATTGTTAGGGGACCTCGTTTGTGAATGCAAACGAGGTTTTTATCCATTCCGGAATAACAAAAAACGCCCCGGAATCCCGGAGCGCTTTCGTATCTGTTAGCTATGTGATACTTATTCGATAATCACTGTAATCGGAGCAACCGTTCCTTCATCACTTGTTAATCGCACGAAGTAAACACCCGTTTTCAATCCTTCTGCATTGATCGCAGCTTCAGACTGTGTACCCGATAAAGTCGTTGCGAAACAAATGACACCTTGCGCATTTACAAGTGTAACCACAGCATTGGACAAGTTTTTACTGAATGCCAGTTTGAATGTTCCCTTGTTAGGAACAGGATAAGCAGTCAATTCTGTTGTTTGCAACTCATCCAACCCTAAAGAGCAATCTACGGCTATCACCGTTACGTTGATCGTGTCCACAAGTGTACAACCGATTACGTCAACAACTTTCAGAATGTATTGACCACTGTTCTGAACAGGATAAACATTCCAGTTGTTGTTATTCCCATTCCATGTGTAGGATTGGTAACCCAATCCCGCTTCAAGCATAAACAACTGACCGTTATCTGCACAAACCGTTGTATCATTTCCAAGATTAACGGAATTGAATGTATACGTAATACTTGAAGGACAACCAGTACTATTCACACCTGTCAGGACGTATGAAGTATCAACCATATCAATATATCCCAACGTTTCATCATTTCCACCGAATTGAGCTCCGCCTTCGTAATGGAAATACAAACGGTGATTCACCGGGTGTGTTACGAATGATGCAAGGTCACTGACATTTGAGAACTGCGATACCGGAGTAACTACATCCGCCGTGAGGTTATGAGCAACAATCTGGTCAACATCATCACTTCTGTAAAATACAACATGATCCGTACCATCGTAACCTGCAACTCCCCAATCAGCCCAGTTTTCAGATCCGTAAAGAGGGATTGTAAAAGCTCCAAGATCTTCTACATCACCGAAATCCATATCGATAACATAAACATGATTGTTATTACCATTGTAAATAAGCAACTCTCCGGAACCTGCGAACATAGCAGAATTGGAAAGATTCGTACCCAATTCCAATGTGTCCGACAATAGAATAATGTTGCTCGTAGGATTAAGATCGGCATCCAATGCGATCAATGCATTACAGGTAAAATCGCTGGTGATATCATTGTCAGGCATGGTTTCACTCGCTGTATTGTAAAGTGAATAAATCTTACGCAGTCGCAAATCCGTAAAAATACCATCGCGGATCGGCAATGAAACTCCCGGTGTAAGTAAATCCAAATCATAACGCACTGTTGCGTCATCACCAAGCATATAAACCGCTGAATCTGTAATGGCAATTCCACCACGGTCATCTCCTGCAATTGCATCAATATCCACTATATGAGCGTTATCATTCGTGATTGTATCAATCATATAATAATTGTCTACATCGGAAACTGCATAATAATAAGTGGTCGGAGATTGCATCACCGGTGCAAATGTGTAAGAAGCCGCCGTATCGAAAGGCTGCGAAAGATCTACCATGGATGAGAAAACATAAGCTGGTCCTCCGGGAGTGAAAGTCGGTTCATTTCCCTTGCAGATCAGTTCGGATACATTTCCCGGAGTTGAAAGAATGCGTATGTTTTGTGTTTTGGTTGTAGTACAACCAATTCCGTCCGTGTAACTATAAGTAATCGGATAGTATCCTGCAGCCAATCCTGCCGGGTTGAAACTGGTTCCACTGACATTTGTTCCTGAAAATGTTCCACCAGCCGGAATTCCGGTTAATGCCTGTGGTCCGCTTGTAGGACATGCTTCATCATTAAATGTGAAATTTGCAAAACTTACCGGCGCACCGAAAGTACAGTAACCGTATGTCAAACGCACTTTTACCATATTGAAATCTTCACAGTACGGATACAAATTATTGCTGGCAACAAGCTTGATGACAGCAGAAGTTCCCCAGCTGTTGATCTGAGAAGCAGCAAATGTCTGGGTATTGGTATTCAATTCACAACTGGGAACATTTCCCCCAACTGTTGAAAGCGATACCATTCCGGGTAAAATCGGTGTGTAATAACGGCTTGTAGAACCAAAAGCACCTCTGTAGAATACTTCGATCGTAGCGTTACCATATGCTAACGAAGTCAGCCCGGTGAAGTTGAAATACAGCGTATCTCCCGGATTATAGAGCGTATCGTATTCATGTCCGCTGTTTGACAAACCAAACGCGTCGTACGTTTGAGCATGATTCCGGTTGGTTATGCCGACCAGAATGAATACAGTCAGGAGAGTAAGAGTTTTTTTCATATGTTACTTTAATAATTGAGCGCGAAGCTACCTGTAAATAGAGTAGGCAGATACAGGGGTTACCCCTTGTTTTTTCTCAAATACAAAGTCTTAGTCCAATCAGGATTTTACGGATAATTGACGATCAGATTATTAGGTCAAAACATTGGTAACGAATTACCACCCACGCTTCCATTTCTGAGCGATTCTCAATGCCGTTTCCAACATATAGGGCGACCAGTTTTCCGTTTGCCAGGCTGAATGTGCCAATGAAGAATGAGTGAGTAAGCGGGTTGCTTCTTGGTAATTTGGCGAATGTTCCAATATGGAAGACAATTCCAGCTGCTGCTGATACAATTTCAATGATTCCGGGACATCCGTTTTCAGCGAAACAAACTCCCCGGGTAAAAAATCCATATCCGGAAATGAGTGATTTTGTACATTAAAAGCATTGACAATGACCTGCATCCGGTCGAAATCCACCTGGAATTGCTGTTGGCTCTCCGGAGTTTGAAGTGCAACCCCAAGCTGTTCCAGCACCACGAATTTCAGGTTCCGGCACAAAGGCAGCGTTTGTTTCAGTAATTCAAAAACCGCTTCGGGTACAGCATCGTCATGCGTATCTCTGCGTATCCTCCGCTCCGGCTGAATTCCGGAAGGTTCCCAACTTCCACCGGAAATGTGAATCTCGCGTACACGGTCAAGCGGGTAAGCTTGAATCAAGGTTTCAAAATCCAATGAAAAATTCCGGAGCTGACAATACAAA
>NZ_JASLCN010000393.1 GCF_030151805.1 Fluviicola sp. | reverse complement strand
CATAAAAAGCCGGAGATTGAGTACCATGGTCAGAAGGAATTGTCGCAGGATTTCCGAAATTGTCCAAACGTGGCTGCACAGAATCAAAATGTAGTTTGACGATCAGATACGGACCTGTTTCAACAGCAGGATCCGGGTAAGTACAGCTTCCGTCGTCTGAAGTTGCTTTTGAATTGTAATTGGTTGCTGAAGGGTCAGTACAACCTTTCTTTTTACATCCCACAGAAACTGCGGCTAGTAGAAGGAACAAAAATGTTAGTTGTTTCATTTTTTTGTAGTTTTTCGAATGGCTAAAATAAAGAAAAAAAGACTTAGTTCTAATGATATAACGAATTCAGTACAATATGGTTACTTTTTGTTAATCATATAAACAGCAGCGATTCCGAGAAGCCCTCCGATGATCGTGTGAATCTCCAGATTTTCTCCTAGAATGGCGAAAGAAAATACGGCTGCACTGAAAGGCACAATGAAGATAAAACTGCTCGCTTTTTCTGCCCCGATTTTAGAAGTTGCGAAAAAGTAGGTCGTGGTAGCAAGCGTTGTGGTGATGACACTCGAGAACAAAACATTTCCCCAGAATTTCAGATCATTTGTTTGCACCAATTCTCCGATTGCACTGAAGTCACAAAACGGAATGATGCACATCAGGGTTACGAAATACATCCACCACGTAAAAGCAAAAGGAGAACCGTATTTCGCAGATTTCGATGTAAATTTGCTCATTATTGACCAAACCAGGGCACAGATAAGAAAGAGGAGATTTCCCGGTTTGGCGAAAATATCTTCGTTTCCCCAAACTTTCAGAAGCACAAGGCCGGCGATAATTCCGAAGCACAAACCGATTGATTCGTTTCTGGTTGGTCGTTTCCAATCCACCAGCATCCCGATCCCGTAAGCCATGACAGGGTTTAAAGTCGTTACCAGAATTCCTCCTGCTCCCGGGCTTCCGTTTTTAAGTCCGGCTAAAAAAGTATAATTGTAAATGGCCATTAAAACACCAGAAGCCAGAACGAAGGGAATCCCTTTTCTGGAAATGACAATCTTGGTTTTTAATACAACCAGCAGTAAGATCAAACTGATGATAACGAATCCGTAACGGAAAAATCCCAAAACAGCGGGTGTCCCGAAAGCAGTCAGAACTTTATTCGACGGCCAGCTGATTCCCCAAATAATCATGCTGATGACCATGATAATCGTTAGCATGTACTGAGAATTCTGTTTTTCCTTCATGGCGCAAAATTAGTGATAGTTATCTGGAATTAAAGAATGCTTTTAGTATTTTCGTCCTATGGAAAACAACGAAAATCAAATTAATATCGAACTGAACGAGGAATTGGCGGAAGGAGTCTATTCCAATTTGGCTATTATCACACATTCACAAGCAGAATTTGTAGCGGATTTTGTTCAGATGATGCCCGGAATGCCTAAGGCAAAGGTGCGTTCCCGCGTAATCATGTCGCCGCAAAACGCCAAGCGATTGATGCGTGCTTTGGCCGATAATATTCAAAAGTATGAGCAGGTGAACGGAGTCATTAATGACACAGATACTCCGCCATTTCCCCCGATGAATTTCAGCGGAACAAATAACCAGGCGTAATCATTTCATTAATCAGAATCAATTGGGGAGCAAGCTGAATCTCAAAAATCGGTCTGAATTCGTTAAGAATATTCTGAAATTAATTACAGGTACTGCGATAGCTCAACTTCTGACAATTGCATTTTCGCCAATTGTTCAACGGTTATTTACGCAGGAGGAATGGGGTTTTTTTGCATTGGTAAGTTCTATTTATGGTGTTATTGCGTTGGTTGCAGGAGGCAAATACGATGTAGCGCTATTAGTTCCGAAACGAAATGTAGATGCCATGAACCTATTAGGGCTTTCTCTTTTTGTGAATCTGGGTTTTGCCATTACTTTCTATGGCGTTTTGTTCCTGTTGTCGTTAGTTGGCTGGGGTGCGAAATTAGGCATCTGGTATTATTTGCTGCCCATTTTTGTCTTTATCGTGGGTTCAAGCCAGTCACTCATTGCATGGAATAACCGAAGAAAAAGATACCGGGAGATTGCAACATTCCGGATCTCGCAATCACTTTTAAATAATGTGTTTTCCATTTCCACAAGTTTAGCCCGTTTTCCAATGAATGGGGTTTTGCTTGCTTACCTGGGTTCCGGATTGATCTCATTACTTGTTGCTATTTATCAGATAAAAGCCGATTTCCGGTTGATTGTGAGGGGAATTTCCATCAAACGAATGCTGTTTGTTGGAAAAAAATATGCCCGTTTTCCATTGATAAATACGTTCCAGGCTTTACTGGATGCACTGCAAATTAACGGATTGATTTATATCATTGCGTTCCTGTTCGGAGATTATTACGTAGGTATTTTCTCATTGGCGATTCGTATTTTGTTTCTGCCAATGGGATTCATTGGAACGGCAATCGCCCAGGTTTTTTACCAGGAAGCAAATTCACTCATTCATCGAAAGGAAAAACTGGTTCCTCACGTCAGGAGAACGATCAAAATGAGCTGTTTCGTAATCGCTCCTGTTTTCATCATTTTGGTATTGGCTGGTCCGCACTTGTTCTCGTTTGTATACGGGAAAGCATGGCAGGGATCAGGAGTTTATTCTCAATATTTAGCCGCCTGGGTTTGCATTGATTTCGTTCGCGCACCACTTTCGCAGATACCACTGATATTCAACAGACATCACATCTTATTGGGGTTCTCTATTGTAAGTAATACGTTTATTTTTCTTGTTTTCATTCTTGGTTCCTCCCTGAATTGGAATTTGGGACTAATCCTCTTATCGGTTTCAACCTTGCAAGTTTTCCTTATATTCGTGCTTATTATCTGGATTATTCGAATTTCTAAGTTCTATGATTCCACATTATCTACAGGCAGTTAATAAAAGAAATGAGCGTTTATAATTATCTTAAATCAAATCAGATTAGCATTTTTTTGAGTGCGCTGGTTTTTTTTCCAACGGTAAGACTTCTTCTTCTGGGCTCAGGACACGTATCAGGGATTAGTTTGTTAGTCGGACTATTACCTGAAATGTTGTTTACAGTTATTCTGGCCTGGTTTCTTTTTGCTACTATCAAAGATCCGAATCGAAAAACGCATTTATTGGATCAATTGGTATTGATTTACTTTCTGTTCAATGTTTTGATTGGCTTTTACAATGCGCATGATTTGAAAGCAAGTATCTATGGCTTCCGATTAACCTATTTACCTATGCTGGCCTACTTTGTTGGCTCTTATTATTGGGATAAAAAAGTGGATTTGGAACGGATTTTTCATGGATTTTTCAAAGTACTTGTTTTCGTTGCGGTAATTGGATTCATGATTTATTTCTTCTTCCCGCAAATCCATGTGTATTTTCATAAGTTGTCTACTGATGAACCTATTGTGACATCCGCTATCAATTTTGTGCGGATGACTTCCATTCTGTGGACTCCAGTAGTGTTTGCAATGCTGATGCTTAGCGCATTTTGCTATTGGACTTACCGCTATTTGAAAACAGGAAATAATATTGCTTTACTCTTTTCATTGATGACTGTAAATGCTGTTTTCTTTAGTGTTTCGAGAGGGCCAATGATTGCTTCTGTTATTGCGCTGATATTGTTACTTGTGCTTGGGAAAAATCGAAAGTTCAAACTCATTATTTTGGGAATTCTGATGTTAGAATTGCTTCTTTTTTATCTGTTTGTACCCAAGTTTTCAGAAATACTGGAATGGTTTTTCCTTTCCTCCAAACAAACAGCAAGTCTCGAGAAGTCTAATACCCGTGTGGGATTATGGACTGAAGTCATGCATTCGGTGAAACACAATCCGATGGGCGTGGGACTTGGTAAAGCAGGGCACACAGCGGTTCAGTTATTTCCACCCGGTACTCCCGGAGTTTCTTTTGCTTCAACGGACGGCTGGTACTTCAAATTAATGATCGAAACAGGAATTCCCGCATTGGTCATGTATTTGGGACTGGCACTTACATTCTTCATTAGCATGATCCGGACAATCCGGAGAAGTACCGGCGATATCGTAAGTGTTATTTTTATCATTTTTGTAGTAACTGGTTTGGTCAATGTTACCAGTAATGCATTAGATTTTTATTTGTTTAGTTACTTGTATTGGTTTTTACTGGGACTATTCGTATTTAAATTGAAACAAAAAGAGCATGCTGTTAAAGAAAGTTTCGGTAGTCATAGTTAATTATAACGTCAAAGACTTAATTCTTACAAGTCTTCGAACACTTTATAAGTATAACTCTTCAGAGAATCTGGAAGTAATCGTCGTTGATAATCATTCGGCAGATGATTCCTGTAATGCGATAAGAAGTGAATTTCCGCAGGTTATTTTACTTGAAAATGATTATAATGCGGGTTTTCCGAAAGGAAATAATCAAGGGTTTGAACTCGCAACGGGCGACTACATTTTTATGTTGAATCCGGATACGGAATTTGAAGACAACGCAATCACTCTCATGAGAGAATATCTTGATCAGCATCCCGATGCATGGCTTTTGGCTCCGGGCTTGTTGAATTCAGATAGAAGCTGGCAGCAAAGTGCCTGGCGCTACCCGACAATTACGTCCGTATTTTGCGAATCATTTTACCTCAGACCTTTCCTGAAAAAGAAAAACTACCGCGATAAGAATTTTAATGAAATTTTTGAAGGTGAAACTTTTTCCGGAGCGGCTCTGTTTTTCAGAAAGGAACTTTTGGATAACATCGGAACACTGGATGAAACCATGTTTTGGATTGAAGATGTGGAGTTTTGCTGGAGAGCAAACCACCATCATTTCAAATGCCTTTATTTTCCGAAAACAAAACTGATCCATCATATCGGACAAAGCGCTAAGAAAAATTACAATATTTCCATTTCGAATCAGGTATACAACAAGGTGAAGTTCTTCAGAAAGCACCATTCGAAACCGGCAACATTGGCGATTATTTCCATTAGTCTGGCACACGTTTTTTCAAAGATTATCATTTTAGGAATTCTTTCTCCTTTCAATAAAACCTATTATTTGAAATGGAGGGCCTATCTCTATACGGTGCCACGTGTCATCAATCCTCCGAAAGGAATAACCTGAAATGAGGTCAGGCTGATCCCGGATAAGCAAAAACAACAAATTTAGATAAAAAGCTCTGTGACCCCAATTGGTAAAGTAAAGGATAGAATTGTCAAATTGTTTCCAGATAGCCAATTAATAACTAATTTAGCCTTGTCAAGCAAAATTTGACAAGTAATCAAATTAGAATAACGTGTATTCACAAATGAATTTATGAGGATTTGTTTTTTTGCAGATGGTGAAAGCATTCATACCATCAGATGGTGTGAATATTTTCATTCATTAGGACATGAAGTACATTTGATTACGTTTTCGCATACTACTATTCCGAATATCCATATTCACGTTGTTGATGGCGGGAAAATTAACGTTTCCGGCGGTAACTGGCATCTGATCACCCGCTTTTGGAAAGTAAGAAAATTGGTAAAAAAAATTAATCCGGATATTTTTCACTCACTTTACGCAACCAGTTATGGTGTTACCGGAGCATTGGCAGGTCATAAAAGATATGTAGTAAGTGCTTTGGGATCCGATTTGTTGCTGAGCGGAAAGAAATCATTTACTTACCAGAAAGCACTTCGGTTTGCATTTAAAAAAGCAAAATGGATCATTGTGATGTCTGAGCAAATGCGTGAATCTGCAAAAGATATCGGAGTGGAAATGTCTAAATTATCCATTCTTCCTTTTGGTGTTGATCCGAATATTTTTAATGCAACAGGTAAAAATCTGTCTGCCGATAAATTTGTCATTACGAGCACCCGGAACTTCGAAGAAGTATACAATATTCCACATCTTTTACATGCTGTCAAACAGGTGAAAGATGAAATACCAAATCTGCAGGTAAACCTTTTTGGTTCGGGGAGTCTAAAAGAAGAACTGGAGCGTTTAAGTGCCGATTTGGGAATAGATGAAATAGTTTCTTTCAAAGGGCGGATGAGCCAAACAGCGATTGCACAGGTTTTGAGAGATTCTCATGTCTATGTTTCAGTTTCTCTTTCTGACGGAAGCAGCAATTCCCTGAATGAAGCTATCGGATGCGATGTGTTTTGCATTGTAACCGACCTGCCGGCTAATTTGCCGTGGGTGCGGGATGGTTTGAATGGTTTTCTGGTAAAAACAAATGATGCAGAAGATTTGGCAGATAAAATCAGGAAAGTATATTTGAATTACGAAGAATTTCAAAAAAATGCCACGCCTGTTAATCGACAGATCTTTGAAGAAAAAGGAATTTGGTCAAATAACATGAAAGTGGTAGAAGAGAAGTATGCAGAATTGCTAAAAAGGCGTTAACTTGCTCTCAGATAATCAACCCCTAATTTGAATAAGTGATCTAATGAATTTGAAAAGCAGTTCGGAAAATTGGTACGAATATTTGTTAGCTGGAGCTTTAACATGCTTTTGTTTTGCTCCGAAATCAATTAGTCTTTTCGTTATTTTATTGATCATTTTCACTGCTGTTCAGGTTCTCCGAAAGCAGATGAAATTTGTCTTTTCACCGGTTTTACTGACTTTTGTTTTGCTTTATTTGGCATATGCTGTAGGAGTGTTTTTCACGAATCATCTTCCGGATGCATTGGGATATCTGGAGAAAAAAATGGTATTGGTCATTTTTCCGGTATTATTTTCTTTTCGGTTTCAGCGCCCGATAAACCTACGGATCATTACACTGGGTTTGGTACTGGGAACAATCGTATTGACCATTTTATCCGTCATTCACGGAATTCAGATTTATCAACTGACACACGACTTCAATAATAGTTTCGGAAGTTCTCAGTATTCATACATCCATCACCCGACTTATTTTGCGGCATTTATTACGATTGCACTCCTGATGGTGAGAGAAGGAGCGAAGAGAAACTGGAAATTCTTCAATTCCTGGACGCTTGGAGCATATTTCTTGCTTACCTGTGTCAATTTATTGTTTTGTTTTTCCTTTGCATCACTGCTCTTCTTTTTGATTGTGATTGGTGTGCTGTTCATCAGATACTTTTACCAAAAGCTTCCGAAAGTTTGGTTTTTTATCGTTTTAGCATTCTTGCCGCTGATTCCTATCGGAGCTTATTATGGAAACATCCATGTTGAGATCGAGGTTGATGAGACCTTAAGAGATGCGAAAGCATATGTTCAAAATCCAAATTCCGTTTTTGAAAAAATAAGAACAAATCCATCCGGAAACCAAACCAGGTTATTGATGTGGACTGTTTCAACACAAGAATTTTTGGAACATCCGATGGGATCCGGCACAGCAAATTTCGATGATAAGCTGGGAAAGAGATTAAGAGATAAAAACCTGGACGATTATGCCGATTTGAAATACAATCCGCACAATCAGTTTTTGCAGGTTGCTGTTGAGATAGGAGTGATCGGACTCCTGATTTTCGGTGCCATCTTTGTCTGTTATTTTAACATGGCGAGGAAATATCGTTTTGCCCCCTTATTCTGGCTGACTCTTAGCCTGGCATTCAATTGTCTTTTTGAATCCATGTTTCAACGGCAAAGCGGGATCGTATTTTACGTACTGCTTTTTTGCCTGTTTACCGCTTACCTTCAAAATCAGGAAAAGAACGCTCAATCAGAGGTTGTTTAAAATCGTGCTGAATAGAATTGCCAATCTAAGTTTTAGAAGTAAGAAAATACTTGGCAGTATATGCTTGATTTTTATTTTAGTGGAATTGATCTGTTTAAAATGCTTGGGGTTGAACCGATTTTGGGGGTATCGCCAAAAAAGTGTTCACAACTTCCCATAAAATTGTTGTAGAATTGGTTTTACCTGTTATTTTTGTACAAACGCTTATTGGATGACGTCTGAGTTGAAATCTTTAATTGAACAAATTGGCGCGAAATCTCGTCAGTTACACCAATCGTTGGTGGCTGAAAGAGAGCGCGTTCGTTCTATGACAGATGAAATTAATCGTCTTAATGCTGAGATTTCTGAGTTTCAAAACCAGAAAAAGATGATGGAGGATGAGCTCCAAAATCTGAAAACAGAATTAAGCCAAGTGCGTGAACAAGTTCAAGTGCCGCCTGTTTCGACCAATGGAGTTGAGATCGACGTACTTGTGAAAGAGATTGATTTCTGCATTCAACAATTAAAAATAACGAATGAGTAAGGTGTCTTTAAAAGTAGTGGTTGCAGGCCGCACGTATCCTTTAACTGTCCAGGAATCGGAAGTGGAAAAGGTACAACGTGCTGCTGAAGATATTAATAAAGCAATCAAACAACTTCAAGATAACTTTGCTGTTCGCGATATGCAAGACTTGCTGGCAATGACTGCCCTGCAATTGTCTACACGAGGTGGGAAAGCACCGGTTGCAAATGCGCCTGCTCCCCCAGCTGATTATTCGGAAGCCACAGCAGCTTTGAAAGCGCTTTCTGATGATTTGGATGCATTGAATTGATTGCCCCGATAACTATCGGGATACGCAAGTCTTTTTCTCACTTGTTTACGTAACATCCTCGTAAGCAGTGGGATTTTTTTATTTAAGAAACTATGGTAAATGTAATTATTGGAGCATTGATCGGGTTAATAGGTGGTGGTATCGCTACTTTCATTATCCAGAATACAATGCTTAAGAAAAGAAAAGAACAAATCTTGAAAGAAGCTGATCTGGAAGGAGAAGCAATGAAAAAAGATAAGATTCTTCAGGCAAAAGAACGCTTCCTGAAATTGAAAGAAGAGCATGAAGAAGCTGTAAAAGATCGTGAAAGACGCATACAGTCGACGGAGGATCGGGTGAAAAGCAAAGAAAAATCACTGACTCAAAAAATCGAAGAAGTATCCAGAAAAGAAAAAGATACAGAACGTTTACAGAGTGAATTGACAACCAAGATTGAAGCGAATGAAACGCGCCACCAGGAATTGGAGAAAATGCACCAGAAACGTGTTGCTGAGTTGACAAAGATTACCGGAATGTCAATCGAGGAAGCCAAAAATCTATTGATGGAATCTTTGAAAGATGAAGCGAGAACAGCAGCAATGTCACATATCAAGGAAATTACCGAAGAAGCGAAGTTGAATGCAAACAAAGAAGCAAAACGGATTGTGATTCAAACAATCCAGCGTGTGGCTTCTGAACAGGCAGTTGAAAATGCGGTTTCCGTATTCAACATCGATTCCGATGAAGTAAAGGGAAGAATCATTGGTCGTGAAGGACGAAATATCCGCGCACTTGAAGCAGCAACCGGAGTGGAAATCATTGTAGATGATACTCCTGAAGCAATTATTCTTTCTTGTTTTGATCCTGTCAGAAGAGAAATCGCACGATTGGCATTGCACCAACTGGTTTCGGACGGACGTATTCACCCGGCTCGTATCGAAGAAGTTGTTGCTAAAACGAAAAAATCACTGGAAGAAGAAATCGCAGAAACAGGAAGAAGAACCTGTATCGATTTGGGAATCCATGGTTTGCACCCGGAATTGATTCGTATGGTCGGACGTATGAAATACCGTTCGTCTTACGGACAAAACTTATTGCAGCATAGCCGCGAAGTAGCAAACCTATGCGCGATTATGGCAGCAGAATTGGGAATGAATGTGAAGGTGGCAAAACGCGCCGGATTATTACACGATATCGGTAAAGTTCCGGACGAAGAGCCAGAATTACCGCATGCTATCCTGGGAATGAAAATCGCTGAGAAGTTTGGTGAAAAACCAGACGTATTGAACGCGATCGGAGCTCACCACGACGAAATTGAAATGACGACGTTGATTTCACCGATTGTTCAGATCTGTGACTCCATTTCAGGAGCAAGACCGGGAGCAAGACGTGAAGTGGTTGAATCTTACATCAAGCGAATCAAAGACCTGGAAAACCTTGCCTTGTCTTATGACGGAGTGAATTCTGCATACGCTATCCAGGCCGGACGTGAATTGCGCGTGTTGGTTGAAAGTGAAAAAGTAACAGATTTACGTGCGGATGAGCTTTCATTTGCAATTTCTCAGAAAATTCAAACGGAAATGACATATCCCGGTCAGGTAAAAGTAACCGTGATCCGTGAAAAACGTTCCGTGAATTACGCGAAGTAGTTATGGATCAAGTTCAGCTGATATCTGATAGATTAAAAAATAAAACCATACTGGTAACCGGCGGCGCCGGATTTATCGGTTCAAATTTGACAGAGGCTCTATTAAAAATAGGTGCCTCTGTTATTGTTTTGGATAATTTGGAAACGGGACTTCAGTCGAACATCGACAGATTGTTGCAATACGACAAATTCCGTTTCATAAAAGGAGATATCTGCAATCCGGAAGATTACCGCGAATTGCTGAAAGAAGTAGATGCAATCTCCAACCAGGCAGCTTTGGGTTCAGTTCCCCGCTCGATTGAGTTTCCTTTGAATACGCACCGGGTCAATGCAACCGGCTTCCTGACGATTTTACATGAAGCCAAAACGGCACATGTGAAGCGCTTCGTTTATGCCAGTTCGTCTTCCGTATACGGTGATTCTCTTGCGTCTCCGAAACATGAAGGGGAAGAAGGGAATGTACTTTCTCCTTACGCCGCTACCAAGCAGCTAAACGAGGAATACGGTCGTGTGTACCATCAACTCCATGGAATGGAAACCATCGGATTGCGTTATTTCAATGTATTCGGACCGTATCAGAACCCGAATGGAGTTTACGCGGCTGCCATTCCAAAGTTTCTGGATAAAATGCTTCAGGGCGGTGAAATTGTTGTCAACGGTGACGGAGAGCAATCCCGTGATTTCACTTACGTGCGTAATGCCGTTCATGCAAACCTGCTTTCTTTGATCTCTGAAAACGAACCCGCTTTCGGTCAGGTTTACAATGTGGCTTGCGGTCGCAGTTTGACCTTGAATAACGTGATTGATGGTCTTGAAGAAGGGTTGAGATCTTTGGGAGAAACACCTCAAAATACAATTACTTACGGCCCGCCGAGAAAAGGAGATATCAAAGATTCATTGGCATCAACTGCCAAAATAGAGCAATACCTCGACTATAAACCTGTGTACACATTCGAAGAAGGAATTGAGGAATACCTGCGCCATGTGTTACAGTCAAAGTCATAAAGGAAATTATTTTTTTGCGTATTTCAATTATTGACATTGCTTACTCTGAGCGGTGAAACAAAATTTTTTACCGTCCGGAATCCTTATTTTTTGCATGAAAATTGAAAAAAAACACAGGAATATTCCAACTATTTTGAGAAAAGTACGTTCTATAGATGTAACCTGCCTCAGAAAAGTAAAAAGAATATCCATTTTACAATTATATGATTGCAAACACCTCTAAATTAAACTTCGTATTTATTTTTTTATTGATTTTTACCCTGATTGGCGGAAGTCACATGGTTATCGGTCATGTTGGAGGAGTTGAGTTTTCCGCTTATCGTTTTGTTTTGACATTGGCAGGAATTTACCTGTTGGCGACAAAACAACTGGTTTGCTATACCAATCGCTTTTCAAAATATGTCTTTTATGTTTTCCTGATTTGGGTTCTTTATGGGGCAATTTCACTGCTTTGGACCCCATTGCTTTTGTACGGAATCAAAGAGTTGTTTTATTTAGGAGTAGGTTTGGCAACGTATGTTGTTTTTCTTTCTTTCTCCCGCACTGAAAGTACATTTAAACGGGCATTGGAAAAGATCTGGATTACCAGTTTCATAGCTGTTATTGGATTTCTGTTATTTGAAATGCTCACACAGCGACATTTCGAAGGCGAATATCTTCAGAAACTGGCAGAATTGGGAGCTTTTCACAAGACCAATTTTATTCCCATTTTCACATTCATTAATCAAAATATTTTAGGAATTTATTTCTGTATTTCTATGGTCCTTTCAGGATATTTTCTGCTCCAAAACAGGAATGTCTTATTGAATGTTGCCATGATACTGGTTGCGTTGGATTTTTTACTTTTAACGGAATCCCGTTTAGGAGTTTTATGCATGTTTTTACTGCTTGTGATGACTCTTTTTTTATTGGTTTTTAAAAACATCAGGTCAAAAATTCCCCTATCATTCAGCAGAAAACAACGCATAATCATTTTGCTGATTGTGGGTTTCAATTCCTTTGTGATTTATTCGGAAGTGCAATTTCTGGAATCAAACACCGAATTTCAATTTTATGAGCATGAAAACACCAGTCGGGTTTATGTCTCTTTATGCGAACAATTGAATCTTCGGGTGAAAGAAGAGGGAAACACCCTGCTAATGAGTAAAGCTGTTTTAAAACAGCCGGATAGTTCGATGAAGCCGGACAGAGTATTTGCCATCGAGCATAAAGCGTATTTGAAATTGCTCAATAACGATAGTGTAGAGTTACAATTGAAACGGATTCAGCCGGAATTGAGTAAAACCCTCTTTATGGGAAACAATGGCCGCCTGATTATGTTGCTGTTTTTGATATTTGCCGGGTTGATTGCGGTTTACCTGGTGTCATACCGGTTTGAGAAGTATTATATCATTGGATTGGTTTCCTGTATTGGTTTATTTATCATTGTCTTGTTGCCAGGGAATCCATATAAGTATCCTTTTAACGGATATAAGGAAGTTATTCTTTCGGAACCGGATTCTGATACGAAAAAATTTGTTTTGACAGATCTGGGTGTCATTTCTGCCGATGCAGGTACCGGAGAACTCTTATTGAAAGGAGGAAAGGTAAAAACCTTTCTTTATTCAAAGAAGAATCAAAAACTGGATAATATTGTACTAATGGAAGCTTTGGGGAGTAATTCTGTCCGGAAAAACTTGTTATTGAATGGATTGGATTATTTAAAAAGATCGAATTATATGGGTTTGGGAGCCGGTGGTTTTCAGGCAAGTAATGTATTGAAATTGAACAAATATCCGGATAATGGTGTAGTAGGAGCACATAACTTTATCATAGAAATATTATCTCAATATGGCGTTTTTATCTTTGCCCTACTGATGTCGGTCTTCATCTGGATCATCTATATTTTGCTTTGCGCACTCAAAAGGGGATTGTGGGATGAGAAACATTTTTTAGTTTTGTGGTTGCTCGTAACGTTGGTTTTTATGGGAAATGCAAATTCAACGTTTTTGTCACTCCCGATCAATTGGTTTTTGGTAGTATTGGTGTTAGTATTCGCAAATGAATTAATGGAGTCAAGGAAAGAACTGAATGAAAATAAACATTAAAAAGTCGCCGTTTGCGCAAAATGTGTTCATCCTCTTAACCGGATCAGTCATTTCGCAAATCCTGCCTTTTCTGATGCTCCCGATTCTTCAGAAATACTTCTATAAACCAGCCGATTTCGGAATTCTGGCAGTTTTTATTTCCATGTGCGAGGTGTTTTCCGGAATTGCCTGCTTAAAAATGGAATTTGCCATTGTTGTTCAAAGAACCATCAGAAATGCCATTAATGTGGCATTTGCAGCACTAAAAATAACTGGTGTTATGACACTCCTGTCATTGATCATTGTGCTGCTGTTCAAAAATGAGTTAAGTATCTATTACAACGAACCCAAACTGGCTAATTATTTGTTCTTGCTGCCCTTGTACGTTTTCCTGGTGGGAACGAATGATATTTTGACCTATTGGTTCAATCGGAAACAGCAATTCAAAACCATTTCATCCTCAAAAGTTGTTCAAACTTCCTTTGCTGAAACCGTCAAACTTGTTTTAGGTTATCTGGGATCAAATTATGCAGGCTTGTTACTGGGAAGATTGCTGGGCTTTTTCTTTTCCGCATCTTATTTGGTCTGGCGCTTTTTGAAAAAAGATTTCAAAGCACTTCGTTTAATCCGGAATAAAACAAGCAATGAATTGGTGAAGACCAACAAACAATATGTTTTTTTTACAACTCCGGGAGTATTTGTCAATAGCTTGATCAACTTAACGTATCTGAATTTGTTTATCAGTTATTTCGGGAAAGATATTGCCGGTTTGCTGGGAGTTTCGATGGCTTATTTGTCGGCAGGTTTCGGAGTCATTTCCATCTCCTTTTCCCAGGTTTTCTTTTCCAAAGTTTCTGAGAGCGCTGATTCGAATCATTTGCTTCAGGTGTACAAGCGATTTGCAGGGCAATTGGCTTTAATGGCTTTGGTTCCTTTGGCTGTCATTTACCTGATCCCGACCAAAATGGTTGTTTCTCTTTTGGGAGAAGAGTGGAATCAGTTAATGTCCGTGGCACGGATCATGGCTGTTTGGTTGAGTATCTG
>NZ_JASLCN010000387.1 GCF_030151805.1 Fluviicola sp. | reverse complement strand
GTTGTCAATGATTGCCGAATGTCCGTCTATTGTTCGGGATGCTTCGTCAATGATTCGTTGTTCTTCTGAGACATCCACTCCAAATTCCGTATGGTTGCCGCTTGAATACTCATCGATTTTCTCAGAAGCAATAGCCTTTTCATATCCGGCTATCAACTGCTTGATTTGAGGAAGGTATTTCTCCCGGTCTTTTCCGGTAATCAATCTGCCGTTTACCTTGAAATTTTCCAAATTCTCCGGAATCTGATACAGCACTCCGTCACGCTTGAAAATATATACGTGAGACTCCTTCCCTTTCACGTCATCCACATAGCGAATGGAAGTTCCTTCAGGAATCTCTTTCGGATTGTATTTTTCAGTACCCAAAGTATCCAATGCAGGTAATTGAACTTCCTGTGCGGAAGAGGAATTCACGTTCAAAACCACCAGGAAGAGAATCACACCCATCGCTACACAAGCAGACAAAAAGTACTTTTCACGGACGCTGAACATCTTGTTACTGTTGAAAAGAATTCTTTTTGCACGGTCGGCCAGTTTCATTTTCTGATCGCCGAATTGCAGGGCAAACCGTTGTGTATTCATGTTGTATTCCTGGAAGGAAATCAGGGCATTGACAAATTCTTTTTTATTGTTGGTAACACTGATTGCTAAATCATCACAGCAATTTTCACGTTCGTCTTTCAACAAGGATGAAATCCACAAAACGCCGGGATTAAAGAAAAACAAGATTTCAATGAACGTTTGCATGAGATTGACAGCATAATCGCTGCGACGAATGTGTGCAAGCTCGTGCAGCAAAATAGCTTCTACCTGGTCCTGGGGAATATTGTTCAACAATCCGACAGGCACCAAAATAACCGGCTTGAAAAATCCTGTTACCGATGGAATGGTTACCAATTTGGATTCAAGTAATTGAACATTGCGTTTGATCCGGAGTGAAACCTGGAGTTCTGAAACCCGTTTCCGCCACATTTCCGGTGGGGAAACCGTTTGATAGTTTCGTACACGATAAACCTGTCGCAAATCGCCTGTCATGCGGATGCATTTGAAAATAAAAACAACAAACCAGATCAAAACGATTAAGGAGCCATAATTGCTGATAAATGTCGATAATATTGAAAGTGGTGTACTCGCCTCCTCTTTGATTCCCGTGTTAGAGAATGAAACAAGATGTTCTGTTTGAAGATCGCTTTTCATCACTTGATCCGCTTGTAAAACGGATGTTTGCGTCTCGAATTCATTATAGAAAATGAAACCGGTTGCCACCAAAAATGCAATACTCAATCCTGCAAGCAAATTGTATCGGATTGCCGAAGTGGATTTTTTTGTAAGCAAAAGAGTCAGTCCTGCCAGTAAAGCTGCTGCAAGTCCCAGCCAAAGCGAATGGATGAATGTCCAGCTGAGTGCTTTGATAATAGAGTCGTTCACTAAAAAATTCATAGTTCAGGGTTTAAAAGTTTTTATTTCTTGTCCAGTTGATCCAGCATGGCACGAATCGCATCCAATTCCTCCTGCGAGGTTTTTTTGTTGCCCAACAACTGCATCATTAAGTTGGTGCTTGAGCCGTTAAACATCGTATCGATGAACTTGTCAAGTAAAACGGTCTTCGTTTGATTTTCTTCGATTGCCGGGCTGTAAATATGTTTCATACTCGAAGCATCACGCAACAACATTTCTTTTTCAGTCATGATCTGCATGAGCTTCAGCGTGGAAGTATATTGTACGGCACGTTTTTGTTCATTCAGGTAATCATTGACGAAACGAACTGTTGAAGGACCGTTTTTCCAAAGAACCTGCAAAATCTCCAATTCTGATTTTGTCGGTTCCGATTGCGGATTATTTTCAGAGTTTTTTGCTTTCATTTTTCAAAGGTAGGAAATTTTTCGTACGAAACAAATGGTAGATAAAATTTAACAAAAAAAAACAAGCGGTTTTGTTCTTGCATTTTCCTCGTATTCTACTTCAAAAGTTGCATTTACAGTGAGATTAACGGAAAGAATAAAACGTTTGCGTCTTTTTGAAAAAAAACTGTGCCCTCCTCTCCTATTGGAATTACTTTATCAGAATAACTCAATTATATTATGAGTAAAAGTGTAATTGGTTTTTCACAAAATTGGATAATTTGTTTATTTTCGTTGAAAATCACTATCATGGCAAAATTAGGCACAACTGAAATCCTTATCATAATCGGTATTCCCGTACTTCTCTTTTTATTTATTTTCTGGGTCGGTAAATTGGCCGGTAGAAATGCTGCTAACAAAGAGTTTTTGAACAGAAATAAGAATAACCAGGATTAAATCTCAATTCACCAACGCCGATTTCACTTCCCGCGGGTCTTTAAAGGATTCTCCCGGCTGATTTTCAGGGCTCTTTTTGGGATTGTAAAACCGGTCCAGGATTTGGTATAACTCCGGATGTTCTGTTTTCATTTTTTCAGGACTTTCAAAAAAGAATTCGCTGACAACCGCCAGAAATTCAGCATGACTGGTTGATCCATAATCCCGAATGCTGGAATTTCCGGAATGAATTTGCTGCATTTTAGTATGGATGATTTGCAGCCAGGGTTTGATGTCGATTTCTTTCATAATCGTCCCTAATTTCCCGTCGATAGTTCCATCCTGCATATCCAGGACGTGAACAAATTCGTGTATGGCCACATTTTTCTGGTCGTTGTTATTGTAAAATCCGTGAATAAGCGCTTTTCGGGATAGCTTGACTTTCCCTTCCATTTTTCCCCAGCCAACCAGTCCGCTGGCATATTGCTGCGTGTTGGGGATAAGAAACTGATCCGGATACATTTCAACAACTTCCAGGTTGGAATAATGCCAGGAATCAAAACCGAAAATTGGAATGATTGCACCGGAGGCGACTAAAATCCGGTCCAAATGGGTGACTTCTGTGTCAATACCTATAATCTGAACATTCAATAGAAAAACGTGTACACGATTTTCGAATTGGGTCTTTTCCAACGGATTTAAACGATTGTAAAAAGCAACATGTTGTGTCAACAGTTCCCGCCATTGGTGTGGAAAAGGGCGATCAGGGTTCTTTTTCAGACGATTCTTTTTCAAACTGAACCGGGAATAGCTAATCAGGAGGCTAATTACAATTCCGATTACTAAAAAAATATAGGTCGAATTCATAGAGGCCAAAGATAATTGATTCGCACTTTATTCAAATGACTTGTTTGTTGGTTCGAATCAGTAAAAAAGTAGCAATAAACACCAAATTCCCGATTCCAAGCAACCCGTTATCGAATACAAAATCGGAAAGATTGCCCAGTAAATCGGATGAATTGAAGGAAAATAAGAGCATTCCGGTAAAGAAACCGGTCCAATGATACCATTTGCCTTTATTGATCAGAGCTGAAAACAACAGCCAAATCAAAGGAATTGATAACAGGAAATGTTCCGTATCTGTAATAAAGAAATTAGGAATAAAGGCCGCGAAAATAACCGACCAGGTCAACGTGGTTTCGGATGCCGTTTTTTTTAATCGGTAAATATCGTTTACCATCAAAGCAATGAACAATAACAGACAAAGCAATGCAACAAGTCCGCCGGCCGGGAGCCCGGTATGGATTTTTACAAGCGAACCAATTGTATTGAAACTACTCAGGTATTCTCCATGCGCTACAATGCTTTTAAACCAATCTATCCAAAGAATCCAGTTTTCTTTGAAACCGAGGTGAATAGCCGGAAACAGGAAGAAAAACACGCCAAAACCTCCTATTGCCAACACGGTTTTTATTCGTCCGTTGAAAATAAGCGGCAAGACTACCAGGATCATAATAGGTTTCAAAATGATCATCAAACTCCAAAAAATAACCGCCGGAGTTTCTTTCTGATTTAATGAAGCACTCAGTCCCAGGTTGAAAAACAACAGCAGCAACAGGTTGATATTTCCTACATGCAATTCGCGGGTAATGTGAATGGCAACACATGCAAAAAGCAAATAAAGCATGCCGTAGGGTACATTTTTCGAACCGAAAAGAGGAACCCGTTCAGACAATATCCGCATATTCATTACCGAATACATGAATGAGAAAGCCAGTAACAGGATGTGGATTAGTTGTCCGGTTCCGAATGAAAACAGCAGTTGAGGCGAAAAAAGATAAAGGGTAAATGGTGAATATTTGAAGTAACCGGTGTCGAGTCCGTAGTTGTGCTTGTATGGATTGTTCCCTGCAAAGAAGTCGTGAGTAGCTTCGTAATACACCCGGAAGTCATTCGTCCAAAGTCTGCCGTTTATGGATTCCATAATGACAAATAAGGCACAGAATGCCACAAAAAAAAGAAGGAAGATCCAGTCAGGTTTCACAATGGTTCCGTTGTTTTTTTTGTTCAGCACAAGAGGATGTTTTTTTTCGTAAAAGTAAGAATCATTAATGGTTTTGAAGCGAATAATTGTCAAACAAATCGCCTGAATTATCCGGATTGGAAGACGAATGAGAATCGGAATATTTTTCAGACAGCACCAAAATCCGGGAGCCCCTCCCTCCTGCCGGAAAATTTTGCCTGATACTCAGGTGATTTCACTTCATGCATCATTTTGACTAAATCATCGGCGGATTTGGCTAAATCTGCTTTGGATCGATTCCGGAACTTTGTAGCAATAAAAAAGAGAAAATGAAAGTATTTGTAACAGGAGCATCTGGTTTTGTGGGCTCAGCAGTAGTAAAAGAATTAATCCGGACAGGGCATCAGGTGCTTGGTTTGGCGCGTTCGGAAGAATCAGCAACCGCTATTCGCAATGCCGGAGCTGAAGTATTAATGGGAAGTTTGGAAGATTATGAGATGCTGAAACAAGGCGTTCTGGAGTCTGACGGTGTGATTCATACCGGATTTATTCACGATTTCGCACGCTTTGCCCGATCAAACGAAATCGAAAAAGAAGTGATCCATGCTATGGGCGAAGCTTTAGCAGGAACCAGCAAGCCGATTGTAGTGACAGCAGGAATTTTGGGATTGCCTCCCGTCAACGGAATGGTTACGGAAGAAAGTATGCTGCAAATTCCATTACGCACCTCGGAATCTGCAGCTTTGAAATTGGCAGAAAACGGAGTGCATGTTTCGGTTGTTCGTTTAGCGCCTTCCACGCATGATCAAGGCGATAAAGGTTTTGTACCGTTTATCATCCACCAGGCGCGCAAGCACGGAGTAGCCGCATATCCGGGAGACGGAAGTAATCGCTGGCCGGCTGTTCATCGTCAGGATGCTGCAAAGCTGTTTTGTCTGGCACTTGAAAAAGGTGCGAAAGGAGCACTGTATAACGCCATTGGTGACACGGGGATCGAGATGAAAAAAATTGCAGAATTGATCGGTGAAAAACTGAATGTCCCGTTGAAATCTCTATCCGCAGAAGAAACTGCCAGACATTTTGAATGGATGAGTCATTTCATTGCGTTCGATAGTCCGGCTACAAGTTTCAAAACGCAAGAATTACTGGGCTGGAAACCAACAGGAATCGGATTGCTGGAAGATATGACGAAGCATTACTTTTAAAATTCTTCTCCGAATTAAAAAAGGATTGGTATTATTGGTAACTGCTATAAAATGATTTTGAACTCCTTGCACGATTGAACGTTATCATATGGGACAGAAAAAAATAATGAAGATCAGCACCATTACTGAGTTTCACCGCTTAAGAGGTTTGCCGAAACCGGAACATCCGCTCATCAGTGTCATTGATTTTAATGCGATTCAACGTCCCGACGATATCGGAGAGGTGAACTGGATGTTTGAATTCTACCAGATTTCGTTAAAAAGAGGCATCAGTGCCAAATTGAAATACGGACAACAGGAATATGATTTTGACGAAGGAGTGCTGTTTTTTATCTCACCGAACCAGGTTTTCGGAATCGTAGCCGAACAAGATACAACAATAGAAAGATCGGGATGGATGTTACTGATACATCCCGATTTTCTTTGGAACACTCCCCTGGCGAAAACAATCAAGCAATACGACTTTTTTGATTATTCCGTCCATGAAGCACTCTTTTTATCTGACAAAGAGGAAACAACACTGAATGGAATTGTTGAAAATATCCGGCAGGAATACCATTCCACGATTGACAAATTCAGTAAGCACATTATTATTTCGCAACTGGAGAGTTTACTGAATTATTCGGAACGATTCTACAATCGGCAGTTTATTACACGAGAACAGGCAAATCACCAGGTTTTGGACCGTTTGGAACGGGTGCTTTCAGATTACTTTAAAAGTGATGATTTGATGTCGAAAGGTTTGCCATCTGTTCAATATGTTGCAGATTCATTAAACGTTTCCCCGGGCTATTTGAGCAACTTGCTTCGAATGCTCACAGGACAGAACACCCAACAGCAAATCCATAATAAACTAATCGAAACAGCGAAGGAAAAACTTTCGACCACTGATTTAACGGTCAGTGAAATTGCTTACGAATTGGGATTTGAACATTTGCAATCGTTCAGTAAACTGTTTAAATCGAAAACCAGTTTGTCACCCTTGCAATTCCGGCAGTCTTTTAGTTAAATTTAGGTTAAGTCCCCATTCCGGATTCGTAATTTACCACTGCCACTGCAACTTTCGATTTGTCATTGAAGGAATTCGATCAGTTTTCCGATGCGCTGTATTACAGAGGAGTTTGTTTTCTGCAAAAAGGAGACACTGCGAATGCGAAACATTTTATGAATCTGGCTTATATTCATTTTAAAGCCGGGTACAATAGTTTCAATGAAGATGCGAACTGATATGAAAAACTTCCGTACCAGATAAA
>NZ_JASLCN010000355.1 GCF_030151805.1 Fluviicola sp. | reverse complement strand
AGTAATTCATTTTTCTAAGCTATTTATGATTTTACAGTTGAATATTTTGTCAGACAAAAAGAAACGGCTCCCAATTATGAGAGCCGTTTTCTAGTATTCTATATTTGGGTGCGCATTCTGATTAATCCCCGATGTATCGCGTCCCTTCTTTTTATATTCGGTAATCTTCTGATTTAATCCGTACTCTTAATCCAGGTTTGCGTTCTGTAGAATGGCCCCACATATCCGCGAACATGTAATTTATTAAAGTCATCGCGATCAATCCAGATTGAACAAGTATACACTTTGCCGTTTTCAGGGTCAAGAATCGTTCCGTCTTCCCATTCTCCTCCATCCCATTTCAATCCGCGAACGATTTGCAAACCAACCAACGGCTGATCTTTTCTGTCGTCCGAACATTTTTTACATTTCGGATTGTCTTCTCTTCCCTCTCGCGGATACAAATAGATGATTTTACCATACAGCTTTTCATCTTTCTTATAAAGCTCAACTTTAGATTTCTTCTTCCCTGTTTTATCATCGATTGTCACCCAGGTTCCAATACAAGTTTGGGCTTTCGCTGCGATAAAAAACAAGAGAAATAACGATGTGGTTATCCATTTCATACTTTCAAATTTTACCCCAATATACATTTTTTCATTAGGAATGCATAAGATTTAACACCCCATGATGTAATTCTAATCTCATTTTAATCTCTGTACATTTGTTCCCGATATGCTTCATGATCATTTCGCTACCTGAACTGACAATAATTCTGTCCTGTCGAGTGATCAGTTCGTTCCTCTCTGATCATATCAAGACAAAGACGACTAAGATTTAAGTTATGAATCAATTCTATTTTATTGTTTAATGACTTGTCCCGGAATTTAGGTGGTTTTTGAAATTTCCCGCTGAGGGACGCAGAGGACCGCTGAGTCAAGTTTAAAAAGTCTCTCATTTTCTGCTAACATCTGCGCTCTTTTGCGGGAGAAGAAAATACACGGATATTTGATATCAGTATCTTTTCATTTCATCCCCTATATTTTAGGACAATACGTTGTTTCATAATGAATAACAGATGCATCTGGATGTTGAAAAACATCTTTCACGAACAATCATTTACAGATTCGTAAAATTGCGAATTTACATTTCATCGAAACAGAGTAATATGGGAAAAAGCAGCTTTGCGTTTTTGCTCCCAATTTAAGGAGTATTCAAGATTGTATTGTGAAAAATTGAATCATTTGAATGATGGCAAAACGGCAATTCGCAATTTTACGAATCCGTGCAATTTACTCATGCAATTCAACTTAATCAGATCTCTCTCTGAACAATCCCTACAAAATTCCGGATCATCTGCAAACCATTCGGAGTCAGGATACTTTCCGGGTGAAACTGAACGGCGTAAATCTTCTTCCCGGGAATTTCCATCGACATCAACACGCCGTTTTCTGAATAAGCCGTTGCAATAAAAGGTGAATCCTGATTCAGGCGAACTGCCCAGGAATGGTATAATCCCACTCCAAAGGATTCGGGAATTCCATTATAAAATGCTGAAGGAGTTGTTCGCTTTGCTGGCTCAGCTACTCCGTGTTTCACTTGTTGCTGATTGTACAGTTCGTCTCCACCGTGAATCGCCAGCGCCTGCATTCCCAGGCAAACTCCCAAAACCGGAATTTGGTTCTCCAAAGCTTTTTCCACGACCTCCATCAACTTTCCTGCCTGCTTCGGCAAACCCGGACCGGGAGAAAGAATTACGGCATTGTATTGCCCCAATGTACTGCAGTTGACAGATACATTCGTCACAACTTCCACTTCCACATCGCATTGCTCCAAATAATGAACAATGTTGTATGTGAAGGAATCGAAGTTATCTACTAATAAAAACCGCATGTGCACCAAAATTACTAAACTTGCAAAAAAGAATCGATGAAAAAGGCAATTCAAATTCCGGGTGCTCCGGCTCCGATCGGACCATATAGTCAAGCAATCGTAAGTGGAAATACTGTTTATGTCAGCGGACAAATTCCAATGAACCCCTTTAACGGCGAACTGGAAATCGGTTCTATTGAAGAAGCTACACACCGCATTTTGAAAAACATAGAGGTATTGCTGAAAGAAGCTGACATGACACTCAATCACATTGTGAAATGCAGCATTTTTATGACGGACCTCGGACAATTTTCCGAGATGAATGCCGTTTATGGTTCATATTTTCAGGATATTCCCCCGGCAAGAGAAACGGTTCAGGTTTCTAAATTACCGATGAATGTACCGATTGAAATCTCTTGTATTGCCGTAAAATAAATTAATTCGTACACCCATATTGTGACCCATTCTACTCCAAAAATTGCCGTAATTATTGTCAACTACAATGTTGTCTTTTTTTTGGAGCAATGTCTGAACTCTGTGGCAGAAGCCATGAAGCAGGAACCTGCGGAAGTTTGGATGGTTGATAATAACTCCGTAGATGGTTCGGTGGAAATGGTTCGTGAGAAATTTCCATGGGTGCACGTTATTGCCAATAAAGACAACAAAGGATTCTCCAAAGCAAACAACCAGGCCATGGAGCAATCCTCCTGCAAATACCAACTGTTGCTGAATCCCGATACGGTGATTGAAGAGGACACACTTTTCAAAGTCGTAAAATACATGGATGAGCATCCGGATGTCGGCGGACTCGGAGTTCGCATGGTTGACGGAAAAGGAGTTTTCTTGCCGGAATCCAAAAGAGGCTTGCCTACTCCGGCAGTCGCTTTCTACAAAATCTTCGGGATTTCGCGTATTTTCCCGAAATCAAAAATTTTCGGGAGGTATCATTTGGGCTATTTATCCGAATTCGAAACCAACGAAATCGAAATTCTTTCCGGAGCGTTCATGCTGATGCGAAAAGAGGCTCTCGACAAAGTCGGATTGTTGGACGAAGCTTTTTTCATGTACGGTGAAGACATTGATTTGTCTTACCGCATCATCAAAGGCGGTTACAAGAATGTCTATTTCCCGGAAACGCGGATCATTCACTACAAAGGAGAAAGCACCAAGAAAAGTTCGGTGAATTACGTTTTCGTGTTCTACCGCGCCATGGTCATTTTTGCCCGGAAACATTTCTCGCAGAAAAATGCCCGTTTGTTTTCCTTCCTGATCAATTCCGCGATCTATTTCAGAGCCGGACTGGCAATTGCCATGCGCTTTATCCGGAAGATTACGTTGCCGGTTTTCGACACGATTTACATCCTGCTTGGCTTGTTTGCGCTAACCAATTACTGGCATCAGGCACAAATTGATTTCCCGGAAGAAGTTACTTCTATCCTGATTCTCGGCTATACATGTATCTGGATGACTTCCATGGCGCTTCAGGGTGCGTATGATCCACCCGTCACGTTTAAGAAATTCGTTTCAGGAGGAGCAATCGGAACGGCATTAATTCTCATTCTGTATGCACTTTTCCCGAAAGAATGGCAGTTTTCCAGACTTTTCATCCTGCTTGGAGCCGGGTGGATCGTTGCTTATTTTATTCTTTCGAGATGCATTCTTCACGTGGCAATCGGGAAGCGTTTCACCATTAACGGCCGAAAACACGCCAATTTTGCAATCGTAGGTTCACAGGAAGAATTTGAACGCGTTTCACTTCTTTTACACCAGACACAGCCGAAAATTGCCAAGATCGTTTCTGTTTCCCTGGATGAAGATCACGGTGCAAATTCCCTGGGTTCGATGAGCCAATTGGAACAAATTGTCCGCGTTCACAGCATTGACGAAATTATTTTCTGTGCAAAAGATACCAGTGCAAGAGACATTATCCACTGGATGATCGCCATTCCCGACTTAACAGTCGATTACAAGATCGCACAACCGGACAGCCAGTACCTGATCGGATCAAATTCCATCGAAACTGCCGGAGATTTATATATCCTGGAGATCAATGCCATTAGTCAACCTGCAAAACAGCGTCAAAAAAGACTGTTCGATTTCATTGCCGGTTTGGTGCTCCTGCTTTGTTCTCCATTCCTGATTTGGTTTTACAAAAATAAGTTGCGTTTCCTCGGCAATCTGATCAAACTGATCAGCGGGAGAAAAACGCTTGTTTCTTATAGCCGGGAAAGTAATTTATCCAACAAGCAATTACCCAAAATCAAAAAAGGAATTCTGGCGCCAACCGATCATTTATCCGGTTTGGACGAGAGTCTGAAATCCAAGTTGGATTTACTTTATGCACGCGAATATTCCGTTTTCGGAGACATCCGGATTTTGTGGAAAGCATGGAAAAAATTAGATCAATAAAAACCATTGGTGAATTTCATATTTTTTCCGTTATTTTTGTACCGAAATTAATCGAGAATTCTTAGTCGTTATATGGCACAAATTGAAATTCGTCTTCCAAAAATGGGAGAAAGCGTTACAGAAGCTACCATTACCAATTGGTTAAAAGAAGTTGGTGACACCGTAGCAATGGATGAACCTTTGGTAGAAGTTGCAACTGATAAAGTTGATAACGAATTACCATCAGAAGCAGCAGGAGTTTTGGTTCAAAAATTATTTGAGAAAGACCAGGTTGCTCAAGTTGGAGATGTGATTGCAATTATCTCAACAGACGGAGATTCTGCGCCTGTAGCACCGAAAGCCGAGCCGGCAGCGGTTGCAGCAGTAGCTGATACCGTAACTGCAGCACAGGCAGTTGTTTCAAATGGTGGAGTCGCTCTTGACAAAAACAGTGGAAATGGCAAATTCATTTCCCCGCTTGTTCGAAGCATCGCTCAAAAAGAAAATATCTCCATGACGGAAATCGACGCTATCAGCGGAACCGGAATGGGAGGAAGAGTTACCAAAAAAGACATTCTTTCATACATTGATACACGCGGAGCCGGAGGTTCTGTTGCACAACCAGCTGCTGTGAAAGCTGCGCCGGCTGCATCAAACGGAGCTGCACCGGTTCTTTCAGGAGGTTCTTCGTTCCTGAGTAATATCAAAGAACCGGTTGTTACTGTGAACCCGGGAGACGAAATCATGGAAATGGATCGCATGCGTAAGCTGATTGCTGAGCACATGGTGATGTCTAAGCATGTTTCTCCTCACGTAACTTCTTTTGTAGAAGCTGACGTAACGAATATCGTGAACTGGAGAAATAAAATGAAGAAGGAATTCGAAAAACGCGAAGGAGAAAACTTAACCTTCACTCCTATCTTCATGGAAGCAATCGTGAAAGCGATCAAAGATTTCCCGATGATCAACGTTTCCCTGTCCGGAAATCAAATCATTAAGCGCAAGGATATCAATATCGGAATGGCAACTGCACTTCCTTCAGGGAACCTGATCGTTCCTGTGATCAAGAATGCAGACCGCATGAATTTGACGGGAATTGCAAAATCAGTCAATGAATTGGCAAGAAATGCCCGCGACAATAAATTGAAGCCGGAAGATATTCAGGGTGGAACTTATACGGTAACGAATGTTGGTACATTCGGAAACGTGATGGGAACTCCGATTATCAACCAGCCTCAGGTAGCAATCCTTGCTTTGGGTGCTATCCGTAAAATGCCGGCGGTTATCGAAACTCCGGATGGAGATTTCATCGGAATCCGTCATAAAATGTTCTTATCTCATTCGTACGATCATCGCGTTGTAGATGGTTCATTAGGAGGTCAGTTTGTGAGAAGAGTTGCTGATTATTTAGAACAATTTGATATCAATCGAGAATTATAGTTACTTTCGTTGTAACTAAAAAATAAAATGACCGTAAGACCCACATACTTAAACTAAAAGATGTGGGTCTTTCTTAATTTATAGCGTAATGAGTTTACTGAAATCTACTATTTTACTAACACTCCTTTTCCCTTTTGTGTCTTCTGCCCAGTATGACGATAAACGTGTGGCAGAATTAGTCCGTAATGGTTCCGAATCGGAACTCGTTATGGAAAGTTCTATTATGATCCAGGAGGGTTATTTTTACCAGGCAGGCATGATCGTCGACAGGTTACTCGAGTTTCAGCCGGCCAGTTCGAATTACAACTACCGAAGAGGATTTATTTACCTTGAAATGTCGAGCGATTTTGTAAAAGCTCAGCCTTATCTGGAAAAAGCTGTTTTGAAAACGGATAAAAAATACGATCCGTTCAATGCAAAAGAAACAGCAGCTCCTGTTGATGCGTATTTCGAAATGGGAAGATGCTATCACATGGCCGGAAACATTTCCAAAGCAGAGGAATTTTACAACAAATTCCTGGAAACTTCGATCGCAAAGTCGAACAATGTGTTCTTCGCGAAATTGTTTTTGGAACAATGTAAAGTAGCAAGAGCTGAAATGGCAAATCCGAAAAATGTGTACCTGAAAAACATGGGGAGTTCGGTAAACACCAAGAACCCGGAATATTCTCCGGTTATTTCATTGGACGGTTCAGCGTTATATTTTACTTCCAGAAGAAGATGGCCAAACGGTGCTTCCGACAAAGGATTAGACCCGAGAAACAATCAATACCCGGAAGATATTTATGTATCCTACCGCGATTTCGATTCTACCTGGATGGATCCGATCAAACTGGAATTCTGTGATTCATTGCAAAACGAAGCTACTTTGGCTGTAAGCCCGGACGAAAGACGTGTTTACGCGTATATGGATACACAAGGAAACGGAGATATTTTCTACTCCGATTTCTCAACGAATAAATTCCAGGTAGTGACACATCTGGATAATAAGAAAATCAATACCAGCGATTGGGAAACGCATGCAACGGTTACTCCGGACGGAAAAACAATGTATTTTGTTTCCAACCGCAAAGGAGGTTTCGGAGGTCGTGATATTTACTATTCCGTGAAACAAAAAGACGGAAGCTGGGGAGATCCGGTGAACCTTGGGCCAAACATCAACGGGCCGATGGACGAAGAATCTCCGTTTGTTTCTATTGATAACAGCACACTTTACTTCTCAACGAATGGAAACAGAAGTATGGGCGGTTTCGATATTTTCATGTCTTCCCTCGATAGCAAAGGACAATGGGGGCCTTCGAAAAACCTGGGTTACCCGATCAACTCCACCTGTGATGATGTGTTCTATACGACCACTGTGGATGGATTGACGGGTTACATGACTTCGCTTCGCGCCGAAGGAAAGGGTGAAAAGGACATCTACGAAATCAAGAACAACTACTTAGGAGTTAAAAACGTAGCTGTATTGAACGGAAAAATCCACGTGATCGGCGGAAAACCGCTTCCGGAAGATGTTTCCATTACACTGAAATGCCTGGACTGCGAAAAACCATACGATCTGAAAATCTTCCCGCGTATGCGTGACGGTGTGTTTATGAACGCACTTGAACCTTGTAAACAATACGACATTACATTCTCTTATGAGAAAAACGGGAAGAAAAACTTCTACACGGAGAAATTCAAAACAGAGTGTAACAAAGAATACTCCGAAGTTTACCGCGAGTTCTGGCTGGACGTAGACAAGCAGATGATGGTGAAACCTTACTATGTTGTCGGAACAATCACAGACAGCAAAACAAACGCAAAACTGGATGGTGTTGCGATTAGCCTGATCAACAAGAAAACAGGAGAAAAATTATACGGCCTTCCAAGCGGGAAAAACGGATCCTACAAAACGGATACACTTGGCGGCATGAAACAGGGTGACAATGTAGAATTTGCCTTGAAACTGGAAAAAGCAGGTTATGTGACGATGACCTACGATGTTCCTGTGACCCTGGCAGAAAATTCTGAAATCCGCATTGATCGTTCACTGGCTAAAAACGAAGCCGGAACGGATATCGGTCTGAATGTAAATCCGATTTATTTCGACTACAACAAATGGGATATTCGCCCGGATGCTGCAAAAGAACTGGATAAAATCGTGAAGATCATGAAAGAAAATCCTGGAATCAACATTGAGCTGGGTTCTCACACGGATAGCCGCGGTACGGATGAGTACAACGTCAAATTATCCGACCAACGTGCGAAAGCTTCTGCCCGTTACATTGTTTCCAAAGGAATTGCTGCAAACCGAATTTCCGGAAAAGGATACGGTGAAACGAAATTGAAGGTATCCGATGCTCAAATCGAAAACATGCCGACCTGGGAAGAAAAAGAAAAAGGTCATCAATTGAACCGTAGAACAGAGTTCATTATTGTGAAATAAGCAATTTGTTTTATCTGCATAGAAACCGGTTTATCGAAAGATGGACCGGTTTTTTTGTTTTAACAATTGAATGGAGAATGTAAAATGGTTAATTGAAAAGGTTGTATTTTCATTCTAAGAATACATCTTACCCTTACTTATAAAATGTTTTCTACTTTTCAATGTTACATTTTCAATTGTCAATTATCAAACTTCCCCACATTTTCGCCATCTTTGAACATAACTTTAGCTGTATGAATGTATCTCTCACCCGAAATTTTGTCATGTTAGACCTTGAAACCACCGGATTGGACGTGGCAAAAGATCGAATTATTGAAATTGCTTTGATCAAAATCGCTCCGGACGGAGAACAGAGTGAATTCTACAGACGCATCAACCCCACTATTCCGATTACCAAAGAATCTGCAGAGATTACCGGAATTACGGATGCTTTGGTTGCCAATGAACCCACCTTTGCGCAGCTTTCAGATGAAATTGCGGCGTTTATCGGTGATTCGGATTTGGGTGGATACAATTCCAATAAATTTGACATTCCGATCCTGGCAGAAGAATTTCTACGGATCAATCATCCGTTCAAGATCAGCGAGCGCCGTTTCGTGGATGTTCAGAATATCTTCCACAAAATGGAACAACGCACTTTGGCAGCGGCTTACCAGTTCTATTGCAACGAACCGATGGAGAATGCACACAATGCCCTATACGACACGAAAGTGACGCTGGACGTTTTCAAAGCACAATTGGAACGCTACCCGGATTTAGCAAAAACCATCCCGGAACTCTCCGATTTTTCGCGCCAGGGAAACCAGGAATGGCATGATTTCGCCGGAAGACTGGCAAAAACGAAAGATGGTCAGGTGACGTATAATTTCGGAAAGCACAAAGGAAAAACGGTGGAAGAAGTCTCAGAATCCGAACCAGGTTACTTCGGTTGGATGATGGACGCAGATTTTCCGCTTTATACCAAACAATTGCTGCGGGAAGAAATGGAACGCATCAAGCAGAAACGCCGGGAGAAACGCGACGCAGAAAATGCCGACGCGAGTATCGAAGATAAATTGGCGGCACTGCAAAACAAGTTCAAAAAATAATTCAATTGATAATTGAAAATGTAAAATTGAAAAGAAGAGAAAGTACTGCTTTTGTTTGCAACACTTTTTCAACTCTTCGAACTCACTTTTCAATTGTCAATTATCCATTTTCAATTTAAAAAAATGAAAATTATCTGTATCGGACGAAACTACGCGGATCACGCAAAGGAATTGAACAACCCGCTTCCGGTTGAACCTGTTTTTTTTATGAAACCCGACACGGCCTATTTGCCGGCCGGAAACGATTTCTATATCCCCGATTTTACCAAAGACCTGCATTATGAATGTGAAGTGGTGGTGAAAATCAAAAAAGTAGGGAAAAACATCCAGGAGAAATTCGCAGCTTCTTATTACGATGAAATCTCCCTGGGAATTGACTTTACTGCCCGCGATTTGCAGGAACAATGCAAAGCGAAAAGTCTTCCGTGGGAAAAAGCAAAGGCTTTCGACAACAGCGCACCGATGGGAACACATTTCATCCCGGTGAGTGCTTTGGACTTAAACGATTTTCATTTCACCTTGAAGAAAAACGGAACAGCAGTTCAGAATGGTCACACGGCTGACATGATCTTTTCCATCGACAAAATTATTGCCTTTGTTTCTCAATACGTTACCCTCAAAACCGGCGATTTGATCTTCACCGGAACACCTGCTGGAGTTGGTCCGGTTGCAATCGGCGATCATCTGGAAGGATTTATCGGCGAGGAAAAGATTTTGGATTTGAGAATTAAATAAGAGGATTACTTAAAATAGTAGATATTAAAAACGCCCGGAGTCACTCCGGGCGTTTTTGTTTCGTACGCAGTTCAATACATAAGTCGAACCAATTATTTAGAAAACATGTCTTTTGCTATCGGTTTACTTTACTACAAAGGGAATAATCAGGCTATCTTTATCTCTATTATTTTCTGATTAATTTAAGGCTCTGACAACTACTTGATTGATATTCAGAAAACAACATGGTGTAAATCCCGGGTTCTAACCACGATAAATCTATAGAGTGAATTTGTTCCGTGATTCCGTGTTCTTCAAATATGTTTTTCCCCAACATATCATAAACGATTAATGAGTATTGACTCGCGAGGGACTGATCAATATTTAGAACGATATTGGAAGAAAATGGATTCGGATAAATATGGAAGAGGCTCTTTTCGTTCTCATTAAGGGCAAGACAATCTTCCACAGTGATCAACGTGGAATCGCTAGCGGTGCAATTTTGAGAATCTGTGTAAGAGTATAAAATGTAATGGTTACCAGGTGCAAGATTCGGATCGAATTCGTTCCCACTTACTCCTGTTCCCGAATAAAACCCTCCTGTTGGCAATCCTATTGGAAGCGTAAGTACCTGATTCTGCATACAGATTGTATCTGAAGAAAAACCCTGTAGTTGAACGACAGGTGAAGGCAGAATTATCAGTAACGAGGAATCTGCTGAAGAACATCCGTATTGATCTGAGTAATAATATTGAATATAAAAAGAGCCTGTATTCAATGATAAATCTATCTGATTTGAATTGATAATCTCGCCGGAGTATATTCCATTAACGGGGAGACCTGTCGGAAGATCCATAAAACCGGTCTGTTGACAAACACTATCGTCTGCAAACGGCAACAGATCAACAATCGGTAGAGGATGAATAATGATTTCGTAGGTTTCGTTGTATGAACAAAGATTATTTTCCTTGTTCAGATTGAGATTGAAAGTTCCTGAAGTATCCGCCTGCCACAGAAACGAAGATCCGGTCTGAGTAACTATTCCTGGGATTTCCCAAATTATTGCATCCTGTTGTGAAGAGTTGATGGAAATACCAAGCTCTTCATGCAGGCAGATGGAAGAGTCGAGATCAGTTAAACTAATGTAGTCGTCACAAAAGTAAATAGTAT
>NZ_JASLCN010000296.1 GCF_030151805.1 Fluviicola sp. | reverse complement strand
GCCCACCTGGATTGAAAAATTCAAGGCAGATATCCGTGATAAAGGAGCCGATATTGGGGTTCTGGTAACAGAAGTTATGCCTTCGGATATGGAACGCATGGGTTTGAAGGACGGAATCTGGATCTGTACTTATGAAGAATTTAAAGGACTTTGTTCTGTTTTGAGAGAAACGATTATTCAAATCAGCAGCACGTTGGTTTCCCAGGAAAATAAAGGAGACAAGATGCACATGCTGTATGATTTTCTGACGAGTTCTACGTTTCGCATGCAGGTGGAAGCAATCGTAGAAGGATTTACCCAGATGAAAGCCGACCTGGAAAGCGAAAAACGCTCCATGCAGCGCATTTGGAAACAACGCGAAAAACAAATTGAAAAAGTCATTGTAAATACCATCGACATGTACGGTTCTGTAAAAGGAATTGCAGGAAATGCCGTGCAGGAAGTGAAAGCCCTGGAACTGCCCGGAGATGATTCTGGAGATGATCAGGACGATAATGAAGATTAAAACAGGACTATTTATACTACAAACGAAACTATTTATTGAACACGAATGAATCATCCATGTAAAAATTGCACTGCTGAGCTGAATGGTAACTATTGCAGCAATTGCGGGCAATCTGCTGACACACATAAGTTGAATTTCCACTACATGTGGCACGATATTCAACACGGATTACTCCATTTCGACAAAGGAATTTTTTATTCTGTCAAGGAATTGTATACGAGACCGGGACACAGTATTCGCGAATTCCTGGAAGGAAAACGGGTCAAGCATTTCAAACCACTTTCTATGGTCATTGTACTTGCAACCGTTTATGCGTTTTTATCTCATTTGCTTCATTTGGAACACGGTACGCAAATCTCCCTTCAAAATAATGTGGGAGGCGGTAAAGGAGTTGATCCGATGGATATTACCAAGTGGATTTCGGATCATTATGCCTTGTCGCGTTTGCTGTCAATTCCGCTTTTGGCATTTTCAACCTGGCTTTGTTTTAAGAAACAGAAGTTCAATTTTGTTGAATTGTTGGTTCTGACAGCTTTTGTGACGGCTCAGGCGTTGGTTTTGCCCATTTTGTCAACACCGATCCTGTATTTTTTGAAAGATTCACTTGCATTTGATCTTTATAATTGGGGATTACAGCTTGTGGAGTTTGTGCTGTTTGCCTGGACTTACATCCAGTTTTTCAATAAATTATCTAAATGGCGGGCCTTTTTCCAGGCAGTATTGGCGTTGTTGCTTTATTTGGTTTTATTGTTACTTGTCAGTGGGATTATCGTCCTTATCCTGGGAATGTTTTATTTTTATCACTAAAATGAGTTCCATGATTCAGTTTGCCTATACGATTTTGTACGTTTCGGATGTGAAAAGATCCGTTGATTTTTATACCAGAGTCTTTGGCTTTGAACTGAAATTCATTGCTCCCGAAAATGAATATGCGGAGTTGATCACCGGAAATACGACCATTTCCTTTGCCTCGATATCCCTGGCAAATTCCAATTTGAAAGATGGTTTTCAGGAAAGTAGCCTGAAGTCCAAATCTTTCGGAATAGAATTGGGTTTTACCACCGAAAATGTTCAGGATTTGGTCAATAAAGCACTTTCTGAAGGAGCGGTGCTGGCAGAAGAAACAAAAGAAAAGCCCTGGGGACAAACCGTTGCGTATGTGCGTGATTTGGACGGATTTTTACTTGAATTGTGTACCCCAATGAGTTGATATGAATTACATTCGAACATATAATCACCTCGACAAAGAAACCATATTGGAACTCTTTGACGCCAATTGTCCGGCCTATTTTGCACCTGAAGAAAAAGAAGACCTGAAAAATTACCTCGATTTTGAATTGGAAGACTATTTTGTGGTCGAATCAGAAGGAAAAGTGGTGGCTTGCGGGGGAATCAATATTCAACAAGATCAAAATAAAGGAGTTCTGAGTTGGGATATGATCCACCCGGATTCTCAAAAAAAAGGAATCGGGAGAGCTTTAGTGGAACACCGGGTGAAACATCTGAAAGAAAATCGGAAAGTAGATCGTATTGGAGTACGAACTGCTCAATTCACGCATGAGTTTTATTCCAGGTGCGGTTTCGTATTGAAAGAAGTGGTAGAAGATTATTGGGCTCCGGGCTACGATTTGTATGATATGGATTATCCCGAAGAAAGATGAGCAGCATAAAGAATTTTTATTTGGGATTTAAACAAGTTCCCGAAAAATACCTCGTCGTTCTGGCATTTGCAGTGATTTACTCATTGATTTCTTTCGTAAATCATTATCTGTTCCGGACCTATGCGCTGGATTTAGGACTTTATTCGAATGCGTTGTACGATTATGCTCATTTTCAATGGAATGACAGTACCACTTTCAAAGTGGCTCCCGAAAATTTACTGGGAGATCATTTTGACTTCTATTTGATCCTTTTTTCGCCGTTGGTTTGGATTTTCGGATCGTATACCTTGCCGATTATTCAGATTGCAGCCTTGCTTTTCGGAGGACTGGGAGTTTATCGTTATTTCAAAACAAGTCGCTATATGGCAGCAATGGCGATGATCTTTTTCTACTCGTTTTTTGGTGTTTTATCAGCGCTTTCGTATGATTTTCACGATAGCGTGGTCGTTGCGTCGCTGGTTCCGTGGCTTTTTGTGTTTACCAAAGAGCGAAAACTGAAATGGTGCGTTTTCTTCCTCATCGTTTTATGTGTCGGAAAGGAAAACAGCCCGCTCTGGGTTGCGTTTATCTGTTTCGGATTGTCGCTTCAATTATGGAACGAAAAAAAATGGCGCAATTTTTACATCCTGGCAGGAGTTTTTTCGATGATCTATTTTATGATTGTGATCAAACTGATTATGCCGGCTTTGGCGGGCGATGGTGTTTATCCTCATTTTGATTACAGCATTTTAGGAGGAAGTATGGGAAGCGCAGTGAAGCATTTGCTATTTCATCCGATTGACTCGTTTAATCTGATGATCTCGAACTTTAATGGCGACCCGATGGCTGATGATACGAAAGCATTTTTGCTGCGGTATCTGATCTATTCCGGGATCATTTTGCTGCTGTTCCGGCCAGCTTACCTGGTGATGCTGATTCCGATCTTCTTTCAGAAATTATTTCATGATTCTCCGATTATCTGGGGAGCTGGTTTCCATTATTGTATCGAATTCACCCCGATTCTGGCAATTGGTGTTTTTGAAGTGATCGGAAAACTCAAAAAAGAATCCTTCCGAAAGATCGGAGCAACGGTAGTTGTTTTGTCTGCAATGATTATTACACACGAGCGTATGACAGAAACTTATTTCTATACTCCGGACACGAATATCAATTTCCTGTCGAAGAATCATTACAAGAAAGAATACAATGTGAAACCGGTGTATGCTGCGTTTAAACTGATTCCGGGAAATGCAATAGTTTCCGCTCAATCAAATTTGGTTCCCCATTTAGCGAATAGAAATTACTGTTACATGTATCCGGTGGTAAAAAACGCGGAATACGTTGTTTTGGCTAAAAAAGATACATCGTATCCGTTGACTGATTCTATTTTCCAGGTCGAGATCAAGAAGTATCAGGAATCTCCTGATTGGATTAAACTGGTGGATCAGGAAGAAGTTCTCTTGGTGAAAAAACGGAAATAAAAAAAGCAGGCACACGATGTATCGCATGCCTGCTTTTTTTATTGGTTAATTTGCCTTAATCTCAAATTCCGTACGGCGGTTTTGTTGTTTCCCGTCTTCGGAATTATTGGAAGCAATCGGTTTGGAAGAACCATATCCTTTCGCAGTCATACGACTTGCAGCAATTCCTTTCTGAGCCAGGTAAGAAACGACTGCTTCGGCGCGTTGCTGAGACAATACTTCGTTCAATGAAGCAGAACCCGTATTATCGGTATGTCCGGAGATTTCAATTTTCAAGCTTGGTACATCTT
>NZ_JASLCN010000286.1 GCF_030151805.1 Fluviicola sp. | reverse complement strand
TTGAGAAAGGATCACGAACTGAAACATCTGAAGGATTTCGGAATTTTTGAAAACGGTCAGCATGCGGTAAGTTTTTTCTTCGTGTTGAGTGGTTTCCTGATCACGTATTTACTCCTGAAAGAACGCGAGAAAAAGAAGGATATCTCGGTTAAACAGTTTTATCTCAAACGTGTTTTCCGCATTTGGCCGCTTTATTTCCTGATGGTTATTATCGGAGCGATTGTTCAGCCTTATTTTATCGAATGGTTCAATATTCCCTATAAAATGCCCTATACATTTGGTGAAACATGGTACTATTTCGTCTTTTTCGTTCCGGGAATGGTGAATTTTTTCTTCGGGAGTAACCTGCTGGAACCACTTTGGTCTATCGGAGTGGAAGAAGTGTTTTACCTCATTTGGGCTCCGTTGTTTAAATGGTTGAAAAAGTATGTATTGAGATTGCTGCTCGGAGTGATCGCTTTCAAACTCATTTTGATTAGTATTAATACCTACTATTCATTGCCCGGAATTTTGAATTACCTGATCCGGATTCACCAGTTTGAAGCAATGGCGATCGGAGGATTGGGTGCTTATTTAGTTTTTCATCACGGAGCGAAAATCAATAGCTTATTTATTTACAGCCTTCCGGCACAGATTTTTCTCTATTCCATCATCGTAATCTTCATTCTTTTCGGAGCAAATATCAGTTGGAATGTGTGGACTTTCCTGTTTGAAAATCCATTGATTTCACCTTTTGTTCAGAACGGATTATTTCTGTATCTGATCATTGGAGTTTCGGTGGTGGACCGAAATCTGTTCACGCTGGAAAACCGCTTCTTTTCTTATTTGGGAGAAATTTCCTACGGAATTTATATGTTCCATTTGTTGATCTTGTCTCAGGTGATTGAATTGCTGAAAGGGGTTGTTTCCGGAGCTGGAATTTTCTGGGAAACAGTGTTTTATTACGGAGTTTCTATTCCGTTGATTATTGGAATCTGTATACTTTCAAAACATACGCTGGAAGCTTATTTCGAACGGAAGAAGCAAAAGATTTTGCTGCGGACGAAGGAAAGCTAAAATTTCCGGTGGTGTCTGCATTACTTGTTCCAACAAAAAGTGGCCAATATTTGTGGAAAGATCCTTGTATTTTCACCGATAACTTCGTTAAAAACGACAGAGTAATTCATATCTTTAGTTCAAAATTTGATCTTGGATTCGAAACTACGTTTTTTCCTGCGGGAATTCCACCTCTCTGAAGAAGAACAGCAGCTGGTATGCCGGTTGGCGGTTGAAAAAGAATACAAAGCACATGAAGTTCTGTTTCAGGCAGATCGTGTCTTTGATTACTTTATGTTCATAGAAGAAGGAATGATTCGTTCTTACCGCATGATTGACGGAAATGATTTCACGTATTCCTTTTTCCTTCCGGGTGAAATTTGTGTGGACTTCCAGAGTTACCTGCAGCGTATTCAGAGCAATCATTATTTTGAAACATTGGTTCCGACCCGCGTCTTCCGATTTGAAAAAGAAAAGATCGAAGCGTTGTTCAATGAATACCCAAGAATTGAACGCATCGCGCGGGAAATGGCGGAGAAAGCCTATATCAAAGCAGTTGAACGCCTGAAAGAATTTCAGACCGAAAGCCTGGAAACCCGTTACCTCCGTTTGATCGAAAACCAGGAGGAACTGTTCAAAGCCGCACCGCTGCAGCATATTGCATCTTACCTAGGAGTAAAGCCACAGAGTTTGAGTCGCATTCGTGCAAAGATTGTCAACAAGTTTTATTGATTTTTCCGCACGAAAATGAGGGCTGTCGCAATTTCCCAATATTACGACAACCCTTATAAACACTGGAAATTCCAGCAAATAAAGCGCCTCATAAAACTGTTTTTCAAAAGTTGTCGCTTTGTACTTTTCACACCTTGCATACCGTATTTCATTCATTGTCAGCCTTAATAAACGGTTCGTCACCGGGAATCCTGCTTTCCGAAAAACTTAGTTGATCCATAAAATAAAATATGTTTTTTCAGTGAAATTGCATTACTTCACATAGGTGAATTTTCTCTCGGATCCTTCACCATAACTTTGCTTAATCAAATTCACAGAAGATGAAACAGAATAGATGGAAAGTGGGACTGATTGTGATGCAGGTTTTGATTTTGCCTCAGGCCTTTTCTCAAACTACTCCCTCATTAAAAGAAATACTCGACAGCGCTTTGGTCATAGATCATACGCTTCAAAACAGTGAGTTAAGCGTAGAATTGTCGAAGATTGACCAGGAGCGAATCAAAGATGCTTACATGCCGAGAGTGGAAATCGATGCGAAAGGCGGTTATTTGTATTCCGCTTTCAACCTCACATCACCGGCTTTTGCCCTTCCGAGTCTGGGTTTGGCTTTGCCGGAACATACGAACAATTACCAGCTGAGTTCCTTTGTGGTAACGACCAATGCAAAAGCATCAATCTTGCTTTATGGCGGAGGGGAAGTTTCCAATCTGAAAAAAGCAAATCAGGCAAAGATCAATGCTCAGACGGTCATGTTGGAAAAAGACAAGCAGGAAATCATGAGTCAGACTTTAACGGCGTATGACCAGTTGGGAATGCTGAAAGAAGTGAAAAAGGTATTGGACGGAGCAGAAAAACGTCTTGAAGAAAACAAGCTCACTGCTGAAAAAGCATTTTCCTACGGAATCATTACCTCGTATGAGCTGAAAAAAATCGAACTGGCTCAATCCCAGCTTCAGGCAAAACAGCGGGAATACGAAGGGAAAAGACGCTTGGTTTTACTTCAATTGCATGTTTTGACACACATTGAAATGAATCGTTTGGAATTACTGGATGTGAATCTGGCAACGATTGCAGCTGAAAAACAACAATCCGTAACGAACAAACCGGAATTGCAGGCTTTGAATTATTCCATTGAAGCATATCAATACAAATTAAAGGCCGCAAAAACATGGTGGATTCCGAAAGTCGGGGCTTCTGCTTCATTGGGTTATGCAGGTTTGCTGAATGGAAATATCCAAAGTAAAGATCCGATGATGCTGACAGGGCAACCGTTGGATTATCGTTTCAACAACCTCAATGTTTTCCCTTTGGTGAATGCGGGAATCGGTTTGAAATGGAACGTATTTGATGGCCGCGAAGGAATTTCTTCTGTTAAAAAGGCAAAAATAGATTTGAAAATTGCTCAAAACAATCAACAGGATGCTCAGGAGAAACTGGATTTGAATCTTCAGAAAACGGAGATTGAAATGCAGATTTCAGAGGATCAATTGGCTGAAAAAGACAAATCCAGAGAAATTGCCAGAAACGCAATGAACCAGGCAAGCGAAGAATTCAAAATCGGATTGATTAAATCCACTCAATTAATAGAAGCTGAAAATGACTTGCAGCAGGCGGAAATGGAATATGCTCAGGCAATTTTCAATCAACGCAGAGCTTCGGTAACGTATATGAAAGCAGCGGGAAATTTGACAATAGAAAAAATCGGAAAATAACACGAACATGAAAACACAACTAAATATAGCAATTGCAGCATCCCTTATCGTTGGATTAGCAGGATGTTCAGAAAATACAAGTCGACCAATCGAAGGTAAAATCAAACGAAAAATCATTTCATTTACACCAAAAGTAACCGGACGGGTCCTGAAGATTTACGTGGAAGAAGGGGATATCGTACAACCCGGAGATACGTTGGCGATGCTGGATGTTCCGGAAGTGGACGCAAAATTGAAACAGGTTTCCGGAGTGGTAAAAGCCGCAACCGCTCAAAATACGATGGCAAACAACGGCGCAACTGCTAATCAGCGCAAACAGCTGAAAGCAAAATATGCCGCTACGAACGAACAATTCCAATTTGCAGAAAAGTCATACAAACGCGCAAAAGCCATGTTTGATGATGGGTTGATGGCGCCACAAAGTTATGATGAAGTGTTTGCAAAATACCAGGCTGCAAAAGCACAATTGGACGCCGTTACTGCCGAATTGAATGAAGTGGAAAAAGGGGTTCGTTTTGAAACGAAGGAAGCTACTTTCGGACAAAAAGAACAGGCTTTGGGAGCTTTGCAGGAAGTGGAAATTGCTTATTCCGAAAAGTACATTATCGCAACAAATACCATGCAGATTGAAACCATTACCCTGAATGAAGGAGAATTGGCAACTGCCGGATATGCCTTGTTCAACGGATACATTCCTACATCTACGTATTTCCGTGTGACGATTCCGGAAAGTGAGATCGGGAAATACCAAATCGGGCAGGAGCTGACTTTAACGATTCCTTACAAAAAGCAATCTGTGAAAGGAAAAATCCGAACGATTAAGCAATTGAGCCGTTATGCGGATATTACAAGCGCCTACCCGGATTACCAATTGGAAGACGCAATTTATGAATTGAAAATCATTCCGGATACAAACGATCAACTGAATAGTTTGTTGGTCAATGCGACCGTAATCCTTGAAAAATAAGACCTATGAAAGCACTAAACAATTGGTTCGGATTGCTGAAAAGGGAATTCGGTCGTTTCTTCCGGAATAAGACGCTGTTATCAGTGTTTTTCCTTGCTCCGATTATTTATGCTGTTTTGCTGGCATTTGTGTACCAGGAAGGGAAAGTAACTGAAATTCCGATCATCGTGGTCGATAAAGACAACAGCCCTTTGAGTGCTCAGGTGATTGAAATGCTTCAGGATAACGAAGGAATTCAGGTGGAAAAACAGGTGTTCGAACTGGAAGACATCAAAAAAGAAATGATTCGCAGTTCATCTGCAGCAGTGATTGTTATTCCGGATCGTTTTGAAGCGGATATTTTGCAGGCGCGCTACCCGGAAATTCAGATTTTTTGTAATACATCCAATATCCTGACAGCGAATTTCGCCAGCAAATCCATTCAGCAGTCTTTGGGAACATTTGCAGTTGGAACCGAAGTAAAAGCGTTGCAGAGAAGAGGAATGTCCTACTCACAGGCAATGACGAAATACGAACCGTTCAAACAGAACTATCAGAAAGTGTTCAATGAAACGGGAAACTATTTCACCTTCATGTGGCCGGCAATGTTAGCTGTAGTATTGCAACAAGTGATTTTACTGGCAATGGCAGTGAGTTTTTCCACGGAATTTGAAGAGAAAACCTTCAATTCTGAATTAACGTCCAAAACGCGTTCTGCAACCGGGTTGATCCTGATTAAAAACCTTCCGATCTGGTTGTTTTCAGTGTTAATCATCGGGTTGTTCTATTTGTTCCACGTGTTATTCAGAGCACCGATTCCGCATCAGGTAATGGATTTTGTTGTCATCACCGGATTCTTTGTCGTAGCAGTATCTTTATTGGGAACGGTCGTAAGTATGATCATTCCGAATGCCTTGAAAGCAACGCAAATTCTGATGATTATTGCTTCTCCGAGTTTCATTATGGGTGGTTACACCTGGCCGTTGGAAGCGATGCCAGTGGGAATTCAGTTCTTCGCATCCATTATTCCGCTAACGCCATTCTTAAACGCATTCAAGATTTTGTTGATCGAAGGCGGAGAATTGGCAGATTGTACGCAACATTTGTCAACAATGGGAATTCAGATCGCAGTGTACGGAGTATTGAGCATCGTGTTGGTTCGCTGGAAAATGTGGAAATCAAAACCAAAACCGGTTGCAGTGAAAGAAGAAGTGGTTTCTGATTAATAAGATTATCAAAAATCATTTGTATCAATAGACACATCTTTACGAGACATATTCTTAATAGTCATCAGACCATCAATATGTTCATGGAGTGTCGGATCAATATTGTTTAACATGGGGTCGAGAATAAAGTCGACCCCTTCTCTTCGTGCAAATTTAGCAGCGGGAACAAAATCGCTATCTCCTGCGATCAGTATGATTTGGTCAACTTGTTCTTTAAAAGCTAAGGTTGCAATGTCGAGCCCGATTTTCATGTCAACAGCTTTTTGATTGAGTGGAAATTCAATATCCTCTTCAGTTAAGTCAGAAGCAACCATTTTGCCCGTTAACAAAGATTTGGTGTGTTTGGATCGAATTACCCAATCCTTTGAACTATTCTTCAGAAACCCCAAGCGTAAAGCTATTTTACGTTGCTTTTTAAGTTCAGCAAACAAGTCATGACGAAATTTATATTGAGGAGTTTTTTTAAAACTAAACGGGCGATTAGTAATCGGATTATGAGAATCACCATCAAATGGATTGGCATCATAGTAATAGATTCTAAACAACTCTGTTGGAGGTAAATG